>JAIXYF010000257.1 GCA_027490345.1 Novosphingobium sp. | reverse complement strand
GGAGCAGCCCGGTAGCTCGTCAGGCTCATAACCTGAAGGTCGCAGGTTCAAATCCTGCCCCCGCAACCAAAGCAAACCAAATAACCCCGATCCGCAAGGATGCGGGGTTTTTTGTTGTCTGCGTTCCGCGAAAAAGGCTTATCGCACGACGGCAGCAAGTTCTGCCAATGATCCTCTCGCCGCCGACGGGCGTTCACCGGGAAAGTCCGTATTGCGCACGTGCATCCGCGAATGGTGCTTCACAGACCAATCGGCATCCGGCTTGCGGGCCCGCAATCTTGCTTCAATTCCCCGGTCCCGTTCAGCTGCCAGGCATCCGACATCGAGCCAAACCACGTCGATAGGAAAGCCGAGGTCGGCGACATGCCCGATTAAAATCCACCGTTCAGGATCTGAACGAGGGATATCAGCGACATAGACTGCACTGCGCATTGAGCTTGGGCTTTCAATCAAACCATTGCTTCGCCGGTCATTCCCGAAAAAAGTGTCACGGTCTTGCCGCCCACCCATATGGTTCCGTCTATGTCCTGATCGATCCTGATCCGCCCAGAGCGGCCCAAGCGCGCGCCCTGCGTGGCGGTGAAAGGCGCCGTTATGCAGCCTTTGCGCAGGATCCATTGGGCTACAGAGGCGTTGAGGCTGCCCGTCACAGAATCCTCGATCAACCCGCCATAAGGATCGCTGAAAATGGCGCGCACTTCGTATGCATAGGCACTTCCCGCCGGATGCAGCCCGACAAGCCCAAGATCGATCCGCGCCGAATGCGCGCGTGCCGGCTCAACGGCCAGCACCGCTGCGGCGTCGCGCAGCTGGATGCCCAGCCAGCCGGGGCCGTTGTCGATCCATTCTGCCGCAATGACATCTGCTGGCGCGATGCCCAGCACCTGACAGGCTTCTTCGAGATCGCCCTGACTGACTGGCCCGGAGCGTATGAGCGAGGGCGCGGCAAAGGCCAGCCCATCTCGTCCTTGCCGGACGGGGATCAGCCCAGCGCCGCATTGCTGCATAACCTTGTCTGCGTGATACGGGGTGCCGCCCAGTGCCAGCCACGCATGGGCTGATCCCAGCGTGGGGTGCCCCGCAAACGGCAGTTCGCGATCAAGCGTGAAAATGCGCACCCGGTAATCCGCTTCTGGCGAGGTTGGCGGCAGTAGGAAAGCCGTCTCCGAGAGATTGAGCCAACGCGTTATCGCTTGCAGTTCAGCCGTATCGCGATCGGCTGGCAAAGCGATAACCGCCAGCGGATTGCCTGAAAACGGGGCTTCACCAAACACATCGACGAGTTGAAACGGAAGCTGCGGCATGGGACGAGACTCTCCGCGCCGAAAATGGCGCGGCCTGATGTTCAACGCTGGTGCCGGGTTTGCAAGGCGCAATGCCGTGAGCGCCCCTGTTCGACATGGTCATCTTGCCCACACCGGAGCTGCTTCATTCCGCGCTATCAGGGATTGCTAGGCTGAAGCGCAGTCCGGCGACCAGTGCGCCGGGAAGGCGGCGATCCCAGCCGGGATGGACGATGTACTGCACATCCGGCTGAATATTGAGCCAAGGCGCAACCGGCCGCTGAGCGGTGAGTTCCAGAACCGTTTCACCGCTGCGCGCGGTCTGCGGGGCAAACAGCGTGTGCCGTGCGGCCTTGCCCAAGCGGGCGTGCGCGGCAGCAAAGCCGATGCGCCAATCACCCAGCGTGGCAACAGCGCCGCCTCCCACATAAACCGAGACCGGATTAGCCCGGGAGTCAGCGGTTCCCGCGCGGACCCATGCGCCGAGTTTGCGAGTGACGCTGCCTTCCAGCATGGCATAAGCGCCGCGCGAAAGGGCGGGCGGTTTGCCCGGTTCCAAGGCTTCGAACCGGGTGGTGTAGTGCCAGCCGCCAAATTGCAGCAACCACGCGCCGACGGGGACACGCGCTTCAGCGATCAGCAGCGCGCCCGTGGCGCCGGGAAGGCGGAAGGCGACTTTGCGCGGATCATGTCGTGCGCCGGCCAGAGCATCGAACACGCCGAGTGCAAGGCCTTTGCCGCCATGCTGGAAGCGCAGGACCACGGCATTGGCGGTCATCGGGAAGATCGAAGGGCCAGCGGGGCCGCTTTGGGAGATATCAGGCCCAATGCCAAAGGCACTGTTCACGAAGATTGCGCCGGTGTTCTGGATATCGAATTCGGCGTTGAGATCGATTAAACCAGTTTTTGCGGAGACGAACGGGCTGGGTTTCCACTGCGCCCAGGCTTCATAAACGTGGGGCAGGGTTGTAGCTTCGAGGCTGCTGACGGTTTGATAGGCGCCGATGCGGCGGCCGGTGAAAGCCGGACCATGCACGGCCATGACATCGACATGGGCCGAGAGCGAATCGACGCCTACGACGGCGCCCTTGAAATCGGCCCACGCATCGGCGCGGCCGACGAGATCGGTGCCGCGGTCAGAACTTCCTTGAGCGGCGACTAGCACATCGCCGGTGTAGCTTGCGCCGAACGTGACCACCGGCTGCGCGGCGGCAGGGGCGTTACAGTTGGCCACGGCCAGCAGCGCCAAGCCGAGGCCAACGACGCCGCGATCGCGGGCATTGGTTCGAGTGCATGATGAAGCGAGGCGGGAGACGCGGAACATGGCACCGCAGATAGTGCAAGCAAGGCTAATTTCGGACGTGGCGACAATCAGGAAAACACCGCAGCACAGGTGCAGCATTTGCGCAGGAAGTGCCGCGATAAAGCTGAGGGATGCAGCGGGGCGACGCCGCGATACAACCAAGGCCATGCACCCGTTATCTTGCAAAAAATGATGATGACACCGATGCATCGATGCGGTAGTTCGCTCATCACAACATAAGTCGATCACCCGGCGCGGCCTTGGGAGAGGATGCGCTAATTTGCACCGCGCCGGGTGGCCAAATGTTGTTTTGCCCAATACCGCGATCGACCTTTTTGCCGCATATGGCTCCGTTTTTTTGCGTATTGGTTGCCACTTGATCGAAAGCGTCGATCATAGTGAGCGGACAAATCCGCTGGAACATGGCACGTCCCCTGCGCCACAGATCAATCGCTCTTTGGTCTGCCACTACCGGCCATGAGCATGTGATCAACTGACACCAGTCCGCTGCGGACGTGTGGCTGCCGCCTTGCTTGCGGTGTAGCGCGCGTCTGGCTGTGGAACTGCACCCCGAGAGGACTGAGAGAATGCGTACATCGCTTTCGACCCCCGCAATTTCAGCAACGGCGATTTCGGCTATGGCCATCGCGCTGCTGGCCGCCATGCCGCTGCGTGCAATAGCCGCAGAACCGGCCATGGCCCCGTCGGCTGCGGACAAGCCAACCACCAACAAGGACTGGTGGCCCGACCAGCTCGATCTGACGCCGCTGCGGCAGAACGAGAACACGGCGGCCAATCCCTATGGCGCTGATTTCGATTATACCAAGGCGTTCCTCAGCCTCGATCTTAAGGCGGTGAAGGCCGATATCGCAAAGGTGCTGACGACTTCGCAGCCGTGGTGGCCGGCCGACTATGGCAATTATGGCCCGTTTTTCATCCGTATGGCCTGGCACAGCACCGGCACTTATCGCACGATGGACGGGCGAGGCGGCGGTGCGGGCGGTGAGCAGCGCTTCGAGCCGCTCAATTCCTGGCCTGACAACGCCAACCTCGACAAGGCGCGCCGCCTGCTGTGGCCGATCACGCAGAAGTATGGCCGGGCGCTCTCGTGGGGCGATCTCATGGTGCTGACGGGCAATGTTTCGCTGGAGCAGATGGGCTTCAAGACACTGGGCTTCGGTGGCGGCCGCGCGGATACGTGGCAGCCCGATGCGGTCTATTGGGGCACCGAGAAGAAGTGGCTGGAGGCCAACGGCAACCGCTGGAACGAGAAGCGCCAGCTGAAGGGGCCGCTTGCGGCGGTGCAGATGGGGCTGATCTATGTGAACCCCGAAGGCCCGAACGCGAACGGCGATCCGATCTCCGCCGCGCATGATATCCGCCAGTCGTTCGGCCGCATGGCGATGAACGACGAGGAAATCGTCGCGCTGATCGCAGGCGGCCACACCTTCGGCAAGGCGCATGGCGCGCACGGCGCAACATGCGTGGGCGCGGCCCCGGCGGGTGAAGGCATCGAAGCGCAGGGCACCGGCTGGAAGAACAGTTGCGGCACCGGC
>JAIXYF010000440.1 GCA_027490345.1 Novosphingobium sp. | reverse complement strand
CCAAAGGGTGCCCGCGTCCTCCGGCGGTCAAGTAGGGGGGATGCGGATGATCCGATCCGAATTGTTGCAGGAGCTCTCGAAGCAGAGCCCTGGTATGCGCGGCGAAGAAATCGAGCGCGTGGTCGATGTTTTCTTTGACGAGATTGCGAAGCGCCTTGCCGATGGCGGCCGGGTCGAGCTGCGCGGCTTCGGCGCGTTTTCAACGCGCGAACGCGATGCGCGCAAGGGCCGCAATCCGAGAACCGGCGATTCGGTCGAGGTTCCGGGCAAGCGCGTGCCTTATTTCAAGCCCGGCAAGGACATGCGGGTGCGGCTGAACGCCGAATAACCGCTATCCGGCCTGACAGGGCCTGCCCGTCTGCCATTCCAGGACGCACTGCAAAGCACCACAGACGTGGAGCCCGTTGCCGTGCGCGCCGGTCTGTGCCATCGACCCCGGTCTACTGATCGCGGCAAGGCGCATCTCACGCCCCTTGTCCACGTGCGGACGTGGCGGAATGGTAGACGCAGGGGACTTAAAATCCCTTGAGCTCAGCTCGTGCGGGTTCGAGTCCCGCCGTCCGTACCATGTCTTGCGCCCGGCTGGTGCTCTTCAGACTGGCGTGAACTATGCTCACCCAGCCGCAAGAGCATGGTGTTGCCGCTCGGTAACGATATCTGTTCCAATCTGGTTAACGCAGCTGGCGCATGGCAGCATCACGCTTCAGGGAGCAAGGCCATGGCGGTTATCAAGGGTACCATCAAAGCCGAAACGCTGATCGGCACCGCGAGCCTCGACACGATGACGGGGCTGGCCGGCAATGATCTCCTGCGGGGCCTGGGTGGCAACGATACGCTGGATGGGGGCACAGGCGCCGACAAGCTTTATGGCGGCACCGGCGACGACACCTACATCGTCGATTCGGCAGCCGACAAGATTTTTGAGCTGGCCAATGAAGGCTCCGATCTGATCAAGGCCGGCATCAGTTTCGCGCTGGCCGCCAATATCGAAAAACTGCTGCTCACCGGCACGGGAGCGATCAGCGGCACCGGCAATTCCGGCGCCAACACGCTGACCGGCAATGGTGCGGCCAATGTGCTCAAAGGCCTTGGCGGCAACGATGTGCTCGTGGGCGGAGGCGGCAACGACGTGCTGATCGGCGGCATCGGCATGGATACCCTCACCGGCGGCACCGGGTTTGACCGTTTCGCGTTCGACGACGGTGATTTTTCCAGCAAAACTGCAGCGGGCGCCGATGTGATCGCCGATTTCACCAAGGGCGACAAGATCGACCTTGCCCTGGTTGATGCTATCAGTTCGTCCACCCCCTACAACCAGCCGGGCGATCAGGCCTTCGTGTTCGTCGGCAACAATCGCTTCCGCACCGAAATGGGACGCCAACTGCGCTATGATGTGGTGGGCGGCGACACGTATGTCTTTGGCAACGTCAACGGTGATGCAACGGCGGATTTCTGCATCAAGATCCAGGGCATCCATACCCTGTTGTCCACTGATTTCGTGCTTTGAGACACCACCACGATCCCGGCGCGGGAGGCGCTGCTACACCATGACTGGGCCGGTTTCGTTTTCGCGCCGCACCGTTCTGGGCGGTCTTGCCGGGGCCGCGCTGCTATCGGCCCATGGCCCGGCGCGCGCGGCCGCCGCGCTCGATCTGGCGAAGTATCGCGGCAAGGTCGTCTATCTGGATTTCTGGGCTTCGTGGTGCGGGCCGTGCAAGCTCTCGTTTCCGTTCATGCACCAGCTCGCCGCGCGCTATCCGGCGAGTGATCTGGCGGTGATCACAGTCAATGTTGATCGCCAGCGCGCCGCGGCAGACCGGTTCCTGCAGCAGGTCCGCTCCAGCCTGCCGGTGATCCACGATCCCGCAGGCGATCTGGCGCAGGCGTGGAAGGTGGCCGATATGCCGACGTCGCTGGTCTTCGATCGCAAGGGCGCGATGCGCTTTCGTCATCAGGGTTTCTTCCCGGGCAAAGCGCGCGAATACGAAAGCCGGATTGCGCAGCTGGTGCGGGAAGGCTGATGGGCGTGCGGCGGCTGATGCGCCTTGCGGTCCTTGCGGCCACGCTCCCGCTGCTGGGTGCCTGTACGCATATGGGTGCGCAGCCATGGGAACGCGATGTGCTCGCGCGCAAATCGATGCAGCTGGCCCGCGAACCGGCGATTCTCGGTTTTGATGAACACACGTATTTCAGCAAGGAAGCGGCCTCGGGTGGGCGCAGTTTCGATGGCGGGGGCTGCGGATGCAATTGAGCGGCGGCGGGCTGGCCGCCACGCTGGGCGTGCTTGCCAATGCGCTGCTTGCTGGTGCTCCCGCAACTGCGCAAGGGGTGCAAGGCGCGGCGGCCGAACCGCTGGCCAATGCCTATGATCAGACTGCGAGCGAACCGGGCTCCGTCGTCGCCGATACCGCGCTCCTGATCTATCAGGAAGACGATGAGCGTGTCCGCGCGATCGAAACCACCGCCGCTGTCACGTGGAACGCCCCCAGCGGCCTCGTCGTCTCGGGCAAGTTCGTCTATGATTCGCTGACCGGGGCCACGCCCAATGGCGCGGTGCGATCACGCTTTGCGCAAAGCTTCTTTCCCCCGCGCACGGCCGAGCCGAACGGCGGCGGCGCGCCCGATACGCATACCGGCGCATCCGGGCGCTATACCGTGGCGCCGGGCCGCCTGCCGGTGGACAGGGGCTTCAAGGATACGCGCAAGGCCTATGATCTGGGCGTAACGGTGCCGCTTGCTAGCGGGTTCAGGCTCAGCGTCGGCGGGGCGGCCTCCTATGAAGGAGATTTCACATCCTATTCGGGGCGGGCCTCGCTCGCCAAGGATCTGTGGAACCGCAACACCACGCTCACGCTCGGCTTCAACTATGAGCATGACAGCGTCAGGCCGATCACGGGCGTGCCGCGCGGGCTGTCGTTCATGGGGGACGAGGCCGTCGGCACCGCGCGCAAGAAGTGGATCACCAGCGTGGCGGCCGGGATCACGCAAGTGATCACGCCGCGCTGGCTGGTGCAGCTGAACTATAACTACGGCGATAGCCGCGGCTATCACACCGATCCGTACAAGCTGTTCAGCCTGATCGACAGCGCCACTGGCGATCCCTTTTACACGATCTATGAAAAGCGCCCCCGCCAGCGGACACGCAGCAGTGTCTATGCTGCGACCAAGTTTGCGCTGGGCTCGGCGGTCACCGATGCCTCGGTGCGCTGGTACAGCGATAGCTGGGGCATCCATGCGATGACCTATGCCCTGTCCGAACATGCGCCGGTGGGGCGCTTCGGCTATGTCGAGCCGGGCCTGCGGTTCTACCGGCAGAGCGCGGCGCGCTTCTTTGCGCCGTTTCTGGGCATCGATGTGCCGACCCCGGCCTTCCTCAGCGCCGATAGCCGCCTTTCCCGGTTTCGGGCCTGGACCTTTTCGCTGAAGGCCGGAGCGCATATCACTTCGCGTCTGGAGATTTATGGCGCGGCGGAGCGCTATCTGCAGGAAGGTCAGCGCTTGGATCGCAGGGCGCCGGGCGTGCTGGCACGGACCGATCTGTTCGCCGGCTCGCGTTCGACCAGCCTGATCACCGGGCTGCGCTATACGTGGCGCTAGGCTGGCGGGCTTCAGGATAGCTGATGGCCAAGGCGGCGAAACCCGGGGTGCACAAGCATCGCTTCAGCGCGATGGGCACGCCGTGTGAGGTCCAGATCGAGATGCGGGACAGCGGTCTGGCCGGTCAGCTCGCCCGGATCGGTGAGGCGGAGGCGCGGCGGATCGAGGCAAAGTATACCCGCTACAAGCCCACTGGCGTGGTCTGGGCGATCAACCATGCGGCCAGCAGCGGTGGCGCCGCACCGGTAGAGCTGGACGAGGAGACCGCCGGGCTGATTGATTATGCGGCGCAAGTCCATGCGTTGAGCGCGGGCCGCTTCGATGTGACTTCGGGCGTGTTGCGGCGGGCGTGGACGTTCGATGGATCGGACCGCGTGCCGGAGCCAGAGCAAGTGGCGGCGCTGCTGCCGCTGATCGGCTGGGGCAAAGTCCGGTGGGAGCGCCCCTATCTCACCCTGCCGCCGGGCATGGAGCTCGATCTTGGCGGGATTGCCAAGGAGTATGCGGTGGACCGCGCGGCCATGGCGATCATGGCCGAAAGCGATTGCCCGGCCCTTGTGAACTTTGGCGGCGATCTGCGCACGACGCGGGCCAAGAGCGCTGGGCGCTGGGCGGTGGCGATCGAATCGATCGATCCGGCAAAAAACGCTGGCGGGCTGCTGCAGATCGGCGAAGGGGCGATTGCCACTAGCGGCGATGCCCGACGTTTCCTGCTGAAGGACGGCAAACGTTATAGCCACATCCTTGATCCGCGCACCGGCTGGCCGGTGGCAGGCCCGCCCCGCTCTGTAACGGTTGCTGCGCGGACCTGTTTGCAGGCGGGCACACTGTCCACCCTGGCGATGCTGCTGGGGCCAGAGGCGGAGCGTTTCCTCAAGGCCGAGCAGGCGCAAGGCTGGGTGCTGTGGTAACGCGTAGCGACGGGTCTGGCGGGTAACGTCATCGCAAGGATCAATGGGTTAGAGCCCGGTTCGCACAGCAGAACCGTGCACCGCGCCGGAATCATCCGGCAGGCTGCACGAGGGGAATCAGGCTTGGCTCAGGATCAGCAGCTGCCGGAACAGGGCCGGCAGGACAGGACAGAAGCGTGTGCCGGTGCGGATCTTCGCGCCGCGCCGCGCTATACCCTCCTGATCCGCACCGCCAAGATCATTGCCGATGGCCGCGAATTCCTCTGTATCCTGCGTGATGCTTCGGCCACTGGGCTCAAGGTCCGCTTGTTTGGCGCGCTGCCCCATGCCCGCACGATGGCGGTCGAAATGGGCACTGGCGAGCGCTATCCGGTCGATCTGGTGTGGCAGGCCGACGATCACGCGGGCCTGCGTTTCCACGAAGAAATCCACGTGGAGCACTTGCTCGATGAAAGCCGGGGCACGTTCCCCAGGCGGCAGGTCCGCCTGCAGCTTGCTGTCAGCGGCGTGCTTCATGCAGGGGGAGAGGCCGTGCCGGTGGTCTTCCGCAACCTGTCGCAGCAAGGCGCGCGCGTGGATTGCGACAAGTGGCTGCTGATGAACGAACTGGTGCGGATCGAAACCGGCGTCATCCCGCCCATCTATGCCAAAGTCCGCTGGCGCAGCCAGCCCAGCTATGGCCTGATTTTCGAACAGACCTTCAAGCTCGACGAGCTGGCGAGGATTTCTGCGCCGCTCCAGTTTGCGCAGGCGCTGGAAAGCCACACCTTGCCCGCCGCAGGGCAGGCCGGCGGCCATCCCGGCTGAAACCAGCTCGGAAAGGCGCGGCGCCAGGCTGCTGGACATTATTGGTTTCTACTTACTCATTTCGCGAAAGCCACCCGCGCCGTTAACTGTCTCTTAGCCATTTTCGTTCACTTCCGTTGACAAGGCATGAACGCATCAGCGGGAGCAAATGATGGGTAACGGTTTCACGGGGCTTCACGGGGACAGCAGCGACTACGACGTCGATGTCGCGATCATTGGCGCCGGCCCGGCCGGGCTGACTGCGGGCTACCTCCTGTCGAAGAAGGGCCTCAAGGTCGCGATCATCGAAAAGGACACGCGCTATGTCGGCGGCATCAGCCGCACGGTGGAGCACGAGGGCTATCGGTTCGATATCGGCGGGCATCGCTTCTTTTCGAAGTCGCAGCAGGTTGTCGATCTGTGGAACGAGATCCTGCCCGATGATTTCATCCAGCGCCCGCGCATGAGCCGCATCTATTACGAGGGCCGGTTCTATTCCTATCCGCTGCGCGCGTTCGAAGCGCTGCGCAATCTCGGCATCTGGCGCTCCACCACCTGCATGGTCAGCTATGGCATGTCCAAGCTCTTTCCGATCAAGGAGGTGAAGAGCTTCGAGGACTGGACCAGCAACCAGTTCGGCAAGAAGCTCTATTCGATCTTCTTCAAGACCTACACCGAGAAGGTGTGGGGCATGCCCTGCAACGAAATGAGCGCCGATTG
>JAIXYF010000015.1 GCA_027490345.1 Novosphingobium sp. | reverse complement strand
TCTTCGAACGCGGCGTGAATGCCGAAGCGTTCGATGCCGAGGGCAATCGCTTCATCGATTTCGCGACCGGGATCGCGGTGTGCAACACCGGCCATTCCGATCCGCGCATCGTGGAAGCGGTGAAGCGCCAGCTCGACCAGTTCTCGCACTGCTCGTTTCAGGTCACGCCTTACGAAAGCTATATTGCGCTGGCCGAACAGCTCAATGCAGCCGCGCCCATCGAAGGGCCGGTGAAGACGATTTTCCTGACGACGGGCGCCGAGGCGCTGGAAAACGCGGTGAAAATCGCGCGCATGGCCACGGGACGGCGCGGCATCGTCACCTTCCAGGGCGGCTACCATGGCCGCACGCTGCTGACGCTGGCGATGACGGGCAAGGTGCTCCCTTACAAGGCAGGGTTCGGCCCGCTGCCAGGCGATGTGCACCACACACGCTTCCCGATCCCCTACCATGGCTTCGATGAAGCGCAGGCGGCGGCTTCGTTGCAGGCGCTGTTCGCCGCCACCATCGAACCGTCCGCCGTCGCGGCCATCGTCATCGAGCCGGTGTTGGGCGAGGGCGGATTCTACACCGCGTCCTATGCCTTCTTCCGCGCGCTGCGCGAGATTTGCGACAAGCATGGCATCCTGCTGATCGCTGATGAAGTGCAATCGGGCTTTGCGCGCACGGGCCGCATGTTCGCGATGGACTGGGTGCGTGAGGCGACCGGGGTGACGCCGGACATCATGACCATCGCCAAGGCCATGGCGGGCGGCTTCCCGATTTCGGGCGTAATGGGCCGCGCCGAGATCATGGACGCGCCCGATGCGGGCGGACTTGGCGGCACCTATGGCGGCTCGCCGCTGGGCTGCGTGGCAGGGCTCGAAGTGCTCAAGATCATTGCCGAGGACAACTTGTGCGAACGCGCCGTCATGATCGGGAACACGATCAAGGGCACCTTGCGCGCACTGCAGCAGGGCGGGATGCGCTCCATCGGCGATGTGCGCGGCCCCGGCGCGATGGTCGCGATGGAACTGGTCCACGATGGCGATCCGGATCGACCCAATCCGGAGCTGACCAAGGCCGTGGTGCAGGAAGGCGCGAAGGACGGGCTGCTGCTGCTCTCCTGCGGGATGCGCGGCAATGTCGTGCGCTTCCTGCCCGCGCTGACGATGCCGGATGATCTGCTGACCGAGGCAATGGAGCGCCTGACCGGCGTGCTGAAGCGCGTGGCGGCTTAACCGGTGCGCCGTGTCTCGCCCTTGCGGTAGCGTCCGGGCGAGACGCCGAAATGGCGGGCGAAGGCGCGGGTGAAGCTGGCGCTTTCGGCAAAGCCTACATCGAGTGCGATGGTGCTGATGTTGCGGCGGCTGGTGCGCAGCAGGCGCGCGGCCACGTCCATGCGGTGTTCGTTCAGCAGCTTGCGCCAGCTGCTGCCTTCGCCGGTCAGGCGGCGGTGCAGGGTGGGGGCGGATACGCCCAGCCGCCGCGCCGCTTCGGCAAGGCCGGGCGGCGCATCGAGCGGGGCCGCGCCGATCATCGCCTTGATCTGTCCCTTCAGCGTGGCATCCCGTCCGCGCCCGGCCAGCCTCTGGAGATGGTCCTCAAGGATGGGGTGCAGGCTCGGGCTCAGCACGCGCCCGGGCAGATCGAGGTAGCGGCCCGCCATGGTCACGGCATTGCCGTCCTGCTCGAAAAACACATCGCAGCCGAAGAACTCGCGGTAGCGGGCGTAATCGCCCACTTGCTCGTGCTCGAACCGCACTTCGCTGAATTCGATCTCGCCCCCGGTGAACTGGCGGGCCAGACTGACCATCGCCCCGATCGAGTATTCCGCATCCTGGCGGCGGCGGGTAAGCGATTGATCGGCGAGGCCATAAGCAAACGTGGCCTTGGCTCCCGCATCGGTGAACTGGTGGCGGCTGGCCTGCTGAAAGGTGGAAAGATAGCGGGCAAAGCTGGCGAAGGCGGTTCTGAGGTCTGGCGCGCTGAGGAACAGGAAGCTGAGCGGCCCGATGCTGTCGGACCCGGCAAGGCGGCCGGCGTGCAGGCCAAAGTGCGGATTGCGCACCAGTTCGGCCGCATCTTCGAAGAATGAGACGAAGTGCGCCAGCGGGATCAGCCCGTCGGGATCTTCCAGAACTTCGCGGCCCACCCCGATGCGCGCCAGCAGCCCTGCCGCCGAATGGCCGGTCAGCTCGACGCAATTGGCCACGTGCCGCAGGAACTGCGCCGAGATGGTGGGCTGTGCCATGCCTTCAGGGTATCAGGCGCGCTGCACGAGGCAAGCGCGCCGGCGGCGCGTCATTTGTCCTCAAGCGCCGATTCATAGAATGCCGCGCCCTGGCCGCCCGCCGCGCGCTTGCCGCGGAATTCCCAATCGCCCCCCATTGCGGTGGAAATCACCTCTTCGGAAGCCGTCGGCTGCGCGCCGCAATCATCGCGGATCGGGGTTGGGCCGTGGACGATGGTGTTGGTCAGCTTGCCGAGGCCTTCGACTTCGACTTCGACCACATCGCCGGGCTGCACCGGGCGGCTGTTCGCTGGCGTGCCGGAAAGCAGCACGTCGCCCGGCTCCAGCGTGATCGTGCGGGCAATATCGGCGACGAGGTAGTGCATGTCCCACTCCATCTCGCTCGTGTTGCCGTCCTGCTTGACCTCGCCGTTGACCAGGGTGCGGATCTGCTTGTTCCGGAAATCCCAGCCGGTCACAAGGCCGGGGCCGATGGGGCACAGCGTGTCCGAGCCCTTCACGCGCAGCATCGAGCCCGCGTCGGTATCGCGGAAATCATGCAGGCCGTAGTCGTTGGCGGGAGCATAGCCGAGGATGTAGTCCGCCGCTTCATCGGGCGAAATGTTGCGGCAGCTGCGCCCGATCACAATGGCGATCTCGCCTTCGTAATTGAGGTAGTTGCACCGTTCGGGGCGCACGATGGCACCCTTGTGGGTGTTGAGCGCGGTGATCGGCTTGTGGAAATAAGTGGGCGCAGGCGGCAGCTTGGTGATGAACTCGCGCACGCGGCTGACGTAGTTGAGGTGCACGCAGATGATCTTGCTCGGATTGCAGGGCGCAAGGTGCACCGCTTCATCCACGCCGATGCTGCGGCCGTCTTTCGTGACAAGTTCATCGCCGTGGCGGGTGGTGAGGATGGGGTAGCCATCGAGCAGGATGCGGCGGTATTCGGTGGTCATCGGCGTGGTCATCATCGGGCCCTCGTTTCCAGTTGCGATAAGCCTTAGCGCCCTCCTGCGCCACAGGCATTGGCCGCTGCGGCCAAGCTTGGCGGAGCAGGGACGCTAGAAGCGGATAAGAGACATTCAGACGAGGTATTCATGAGCGACCTGAAGGGCCTGTTCTATCCGCGCACGCCGAGCGGCAAGGCGAGCATCGTGCCGCCCGTGCCGTGGCACTATTCGGGCGAGCTGATCACGCTGGAGTATCGCACCGATCCGGCCAAGGTCGCCGCGCTCCTGCCCGAAGGCTTCACGCTGGCCGAGGAAGATCCCGGCGCGGTGGCGGCAATCTGGGCGGACTGGCAATCGACCGGTGACGATCCGGTGCAGCTCCTCGATCCGGTGCGGGTGCAGTACAAGGAAATGTTCATCGTCGTGCGCTGCAAGTTTCAGGGCAAGACCTGGTCGCGCTGCGTCTACATCTGGGTGGACAAGGAATTCGCGATGCTGCGCGGGCAGCATCAGGGATACCCGAAGAAGCTCGGCTCGATCCAGATGAGCCGCCCGGTCTATGTCGGCAAGGCAGGCCCGCGCCTCCAGCCGGGCGGAACCTTTGGCGTGACGCTGGCGGCGTTCGACCGGCGGCTGGCCGAAGGGCGCTTCACGATTACCGAGGCGGCGGAGAAGCCCGGCTTCGTCAACGGCTTGCCAATGGCGCACAACCGCTGGCTGCCGACCATCGAGACCGATGGCACGCAGAGCCTTGACGAAGTCGTCACGATGTCGAGCTTTGATGTGGAACTGGGCCGCTGCTTCAAGGGCGAGTTTGACCTCACCTATTTCGATTCCCCGGTGGAAGAACTGCTCGATATCGCGCCGCAGGAGAAGATCGCCGGATACTGGCACGAAGTGGGCGCTTCGTGGCGGGCAGGCACCACGCTGGCGCGCAATAACCTCGCCTGATCCGGGCCCGTTTTTTCGGCGAATGTGCGCAGCGCTCCCGGCTTGAATTCAGGTGAGGTTGCCCTGATTCTGGACAGAAATGCGCTGATGCTCTTTCTGCAAGTTGGAAGAGGGACGGACATGGCGACAATGAGCGCGCTCGGGTTGTCATGGGGGCGATTGTATCGCAGATGGTTCTTGTATGACACAGGACATTGCCGGGCTTGGCCCTTGGTCCACGCAAAAGCGTTGGGTAGGGTGGTTTGAGGGGATCATGGTTTCGGGGTAGGGCAGCGCGGCACGCCAACCTGTCACGGGCCGGAGACCTCATGTCTAAACCTAGCATCTTGCCCCGCAAGGGTCTGCTGATCATGGGGCTGGCAGCCTTCAATCTGGCGTTGGCGCTGGCCAGCGTGCTGCTGCCGCGGCCGTTCAACAACAACCAGAACCAGTATTTCGCTCAGGCGGTGGCTCTGGAAGGAACCCCACTGGAACACGACTGGTTCGTGCACACCGCCGCGCCGTTTCCCCTGTTCAATGCCGCCGCGAAAGGGATCGTTGCCTTAGGCCCACTCGCGGTGAAGCTGTCGGTCTGGCCCATGCTGCTTGCGGCCTTTGCCGGTCTGACATGGTTTGCATCGCGGCTCCAGGGGGGAAGCGTCGTGCGCGGATTGCTGGTCTGCGATGCCTTCGTGATCGCGCTGCGCTTACCGCAACTCCAGACCAATCTCTTCGCCGGTTTCGGTGAGCAGCACTTGTTTCGCAGTTTGGCCTATTTGCAGCCGAGCAGCGCGGGCTGCCTCTTGCTGCTGGCGTTCGTACCGTTCTGGAAGGCCTGCACCGGGGCAGGCGGCGCAAAGGACGCAGGATGGGCCTTCGCTCTCGCGCTTGTGGCTTGCTTGTTTCATCCCACTTATGCCGTGGCGGTGGCAGTGGCCTTGTTCGGGGCGGTGCAGGCCGACGTCGTTGCGACGGGCGGCAAGCTCCGCGCTGGGCGATTGGCCTGGCTTGCGGGTGGTGGTCTGAGCTTGCTGCTGTTGGTACTGGCGGCGAACCCGCAATTGCTGCAGATGGACGTGCAATCTCCGGATCGGATAGCCGCGCTGGCGCGCTTTGCCTTCGAACGCATTCCTCACCACACGCTGATTTCGCACTGGCCGACAAGCGATTTCTGGCTGATCGTACTTATTGCCGCGGCGGCCATTGTCCGCTGGCGGCAGGGGGATCGCTGGCTGTCGGTTTGGCTGGTCAGCACTTTGGCAGTCTGCCTTGGGGCGGCTGTTGCGGTGCAGATGCTGCACAGCGCAATGCTGGCTTTGCTGTTTCCCTGGCGTATCAGTGTCATCCTCGTTCCGATTGCGGCGGCCTGTGTTGCGGCAGAAGCGATCCACGTGTGGGAGCGCACGCAAAGCCCGGCGCGGATGCGATGGAGCATGGGCCTGATGCTGCTGGCTGCCACTCTGAGCCTTGCTGTGTTTGCTGCCCGGCAGATGCGGTCCATCGCGTTGGTCGAGACCACGGACGAGGCCACGCGGCTTGTTGCGCAGGTCAGGCCTTCGGGGGTCGGTCTGATCCCCTTGGACGCGCTGGATGTCAGGCTCAATGCGCCTGCCGCCGTCTACGTCGATTACAAATCTCCCCCTTACATGAGTGACGATCTCGTCGAATGGTGGCGAAGGGTTGATGCTGTGCGGCGGATCGAACGGGAGCCGGCGGGATTGTGCAGCATCAAGCTGGCACAGCCCATCGACTGGATCCTGCGCTCTCGCTCCGCCGTGGTGCC
>JAIXYF010000305.1 GCA_027490345.1 Novosphingobium sp. | reverse complement strand
GAGGATTATGAAATGGCCTGCGACTTGCGCGTGACCATGCCGATGAAGGGCCGGGCAGACAGCCTCAACGCAGCCGTAGCCGCAGCCGTGCTGGCGTATGAGGTGCTGGCGAATATCGGCGGCTAATCGCCCGCGATCAGGGCCGTGATCTGCCAGCCCTTTTTGCCGCGCTCGGCAATCAGGCGGTAATCGATCAGGCTGCGCAGCTTGGCGCTCTCGACATAGGCGGTCTTGCCGCCGGGAAGCGTGACTTTGGTGAAAGCCTGCTCCTGCCCCGAATTTTCGGGCACATTGACTATCGCCCAGTTCAGCGCGGCCATGGCGGGGCTGGCGGCATCGGGCTTTGCATAAGCGGGAACCGCTGGCCCGAGCACGAGCATGCCGCTGTATGGGTCGGCGTCGGCAGCTGCGCTGGCAAAAATGGCGGGCAGCGTGGCAGTGCCGTTCTGCACCGCGCAGCCAAGCGGCAGCATCGCGGTGATCTGATCCCACAGCCGGTAATCCTTGTCACCAAGCCGCCGCTGCATTTCCTTGATGCCGTGGCCGCCGCCAAAATCGAGCTGAACGGCTGGATCGGTCAGGGCGGCGAGTGCGGCGGCGTCGCGCTGCGCGGCGGCTTGTTCAAGGCTCGCGCGGAATTCGCGCCAGCCCGGAAGGGGTGCGCAATCATCGCGCGGCGGATAGCTCGCCGCCTTGAGCAGCGGCACGGGGGCTTCCTCCGGAGCAGTTGACGCGGCGGCAGATGCTGCGGCTACCGGGACTTGGGGCGCATTGCTCGGTGCGGCGGAGGTAGAAGGCGAGGTATTCGGGGCGGGGCTCTTTTCGCAGCCGGCAAGCAAGATCAGTGCAAGCAGCATCGCCGCGGTTGAATTCGTCTTCATTGCTCTTTCAAACCCAAAGTCTGTGGTGACGGCATTCGGGAGGTCGCACGCAGCGCCGCAGTTTGTCCAGCCAACCGGGGCGATTCGGTCTATTCTGCTGCTTGCTCGGTCTGGTCCGGCTCGACCAGCGCCAGTTTCGGCCCATCAGCGGCTTCGGCATGGCGGGGGGCGGTCTCGATCAAAGGCACGTCCTCGATCTCGCGCTTGCCGATCTCGATGTGCTTGTCACGCAGCCGCCGCCCGGCGGAGAGCACGTTGCGCTCGAAGCTGCCGACGAACTTGTTGTAATGGCCCACCGCGCTGTCGAGGCCCGAACCGACGCGCTTGAGGTGTTCTGCCGCCACCGCCAGCCGGTCATAGAGCTCGCCGCCCATCCGCCCGATTTCGCGCGCCTCGCGCGCAAGGCCGTCCTGCCGCCAGACTTGCGCCACCGTGCGGGCAATGGCGACGAGGTTGGTGGGGGAGGCGAGCAGCACGCGGCGTTCGAAGGCAAAGTCCCACAGAGCGGGGTCGCGTTCGAGCGCGGCGGCGATGAAATGCTCGCCCGGCACGAACATCAGCACATAGTCGGGGGCTTCTTCAAACTGGCTCTGATAGCTTTTGGTCGCCAGCGTCTGGATGTGACCGCGCATGGATTGCACATGCGCCGCCAGCGCCAGCGCGCGGGCATCGTCGTCGGCCGCCTCGAACGCATCTTGATAGGCGTTCAAGGAGACCTTGGCGTCGATCACCAGAATCTTGTTGCCTGGCACCCTGACAATGGCATCGGGGCGCAGTCGCCCGTCTTCGGTGTCGACCGAATGCTCGGTCACGAAATCGGTATGCTCGGCCAGCCCGCACTGCTCCAGCACATTGCGCAGCTGCAATTCGCCCCAGCGCCCGCGCGTTTTTGGCCCATTGCGCAGCGAATTGCCCAGTTGCAGCGCGGCGGTGCGCACCGCTTCCTGCCCTTGCCGCATTCCCTCGATCAGGCCCGTAAGCTGCCCGAAGGCATCGACGCGCTTGGCTTCCAGTTCCTGCACCTGCGTCTCGTATTTCGCCAGCCGCGCACCGACCGGCTCCAGCACGGCTTGGAGGCGCGCTTCGCTGGTCTTCTCGCTTTCGGCAAAGCGCGCGTTGGCCCGCGCAAGGAACGCCTCCTGCGCGCGTTCGAGCACTTTGTGCCCGGCGTTCTCGAACTCCTTGCGCAAGGTTTCCTGCGCGTCGATCAGCAGGCGCTTCTGTTCGGCAAAGTTTTCGGCATCCGCTTTCAGGCGCTCCAGTTCGGCCCGCAAGGCTTCCCGGTCCGCGCGCAGCGCCGCCAATTCGGTGCGCATCCGGTCTGCCTCCCCGGCGCGTTCGTGCGCGGCGGCAAACTGCGCGGCGAGCGCATCGCGGTCCTCGCGCACTGTGCCCACTTCGGCGGCCAGCGCATCGTGTTGCCCTGCCTTGACGCTTGCCGCTGCCAGCTCGGTAATCGCGCGGCGAAACTTCTCGTCCAGCTCCCGCGCCTCGGCATCGCGGGCCAAGAACCGCGCCTGCCATTCAGCCAGCGGGCGGGCGCCCAGAAACCAGCCGATGGCAAGACCGGCCAGCAGTGCGACAAGCACGAAAACAAAGACAAGGGTGGTGTTCACGCCGACTCCGAAAATGGAACGAAGCGTGAACTTATCCTGCTTCCCTCACGGACGCAAGCGCCCCCTGAACGCGTGGCGGATCACGCCGCGCGGCGCAGCTTTTCCAGCTTCTTCAGCACCATCTGCCGCTTCAGGCGCGAAAGGTGATCAATGAACAGGATGCCTTCAAGGTGGTCCATCTCGTGCTGCAGGCAGGTTGCCATCAGCCCGTCCATGTCTTCCTCATGCACCGTTCCATCCAGATCCTGCCAGCGCGCGCGGATGCGGGCGGGACGCTCCACTTCAGCGTACATTTCCGGGACCGAGAGGCAGCCTTCATTGTAGACGCGCAGGTCATCGGAAGGCGCGAGGATTTCCGGGTTGATGAACACCTGCGGCTCACGCTTGGTGGGCTGGTGATGGTGGTGGTGGCCATCGTGGTCGCAGGCAACCGGCTCGGCATCCG
>JAIXYF010000051.1 GCA_027490345.1 Novosphingobium sp. | reverse complement strand
TCCTTTCGAAAGGCCTCGTCAACAGCCGCGAACATCTCGAAAGCCTGGTCATCGCGCACGAAATGGGCATCGCCTCGGTGCAGGATTACATCGGCAAGCTCAAGGCCGTGGTCAACTGAACGCTCTTACACTCATCTTCCCAGCAAATTTGCGCATAACTCTTCTTGGTCACTAGGGGACAAGCTCATGAAGACCTTCAATCCCGACGCGATCGGCGAAAAGCTGCTTCGCCGCTTTGCGGGCGGCACTTCGCGGCGCGGCATTCTCTCGCGGCTCGGCCTTGCGCTGGTGGCCGCACCCGCGTTTCCGCTCCTGCCCGTGAGCCGCGCAAATGCCGCAAAGCCCGATCGCTCGCCCGAGGCCAAGACCAACTTTGCCCGCAACGCGCAAAGCACCGATGATACCAAGTGCACCTACTGGCGCTACTGTGCGATCGACGGGTCGCTCTGCTCTTGCTGCGGCGGCACACTCAACCGCTGCCCGCCGGGCGCCGAGCATTCGCCGGTTTCGTGGGTGGGCACTTGCATCAATCCCGATGATGGCCGCGCCTATCTGATTGCCTACCGCGATTGCTGCGGCAAAGCCTATTGCAACAAGTGCGATTGTGACGGGACCGACCGCGAAACGCAGCTCTATGTGCCGCAGCTCAACAACGACGTGATCTGGTGCTTCGGCACGACCAGCATGGAGTATCATTGCTCCACCGCTGTGCTTGTCGGCACGGCCTGAGGCGCACGGCGATCCCGGTGGCTTCCGGCCCGCAGCATAAAGGTCTATGGCAGATCGGATGAAACTGGGCTCGGGCCTTTTTGCTGCAGCCGCGCTGCTGGGAGTGGCTACGCTTTCCGGCCTGCATGCTGCCGAGCCGGACAATCACTCACCCGATATTCCGGCGGCCATCCGCCCGCTGATGGTCGATCCGGAACAGGCGCAAAGCGATTTCATCGAGCAATGCGCAGGATGCCACGGCGTGCGCGGCAGCACGGTTCCGGCCAAACTGCCCGAGATCAAGGGCCGTGTCGGCTGGTTCATGTGCACGCCTGCCGCGCGCGCCTATCTGCTGCGCCTGCCCAACGTGGCGCACAGCCGCATCACCGATAACAGCCAGCTTGCCGATCTCATGAACTATGTGGTCTTCGTGCTGGGCGGGCAAAGCGTGCCTGCGGGTACCAAGCCCTTTACCGCGGCCGAAGTGGCGCATGAACGCCAGTTTCCGCTGACCAGTGGCTCGCTGAAAGCCGAACGGCTGCGTTTCGCCAATGATGCGATCCGCAAGTGCCGCGCCCCGGCTTCGCTGCGCCTGCAGTATCCCGGATCGGCGCTATGAGGAGCGCCGGCGGGATCGCGCACGATGATCGCAGCATCCTGGGCTTTCTGGCCGAAGGTGCGGCTGCTGGAATCGAGGGCGTGCTCATCACCCTCACCGGCATCGAGGGCGCCTCGTCGCGCGGGATCGGCGCGCAAATGGCGGTGCTGGCTGATGGGCGCAGCGCCGGGTCGTTCTCGGGCGGCTGCATCGAATCGGCCATCATCGCAGAAGCACAGGACGTGCTGCGGGCAAAGGGCCGTGGCCGCACCGTGCGCTATGGCGCCGGTTCGCCCTATCTCGATATCCGCCTGCCCTGCGGCGGCGGGATCGATCTGCTGTTTACCCCCTGCTCCGATCCTGCCGTACCTCGCAGCGTGCTCGCCCGGCTCGATGCGCGCAGGGCCGCTGCGCTGCGGCTGAGCGAGGAGGGTGCCGCCTTGCTGCCCGATGCCACCGGCGCCAGCGGTTTTCAGCGCAAGTATGCCCCGCCGCTGCGGCTTGTTGCGCTCGGCCACGGCGAGGATCTGACCGCGCTGGTGCGCCTCTCGCGCGCGTTCGGCGTGGTGACTGAAGCCTATGCCCCGGCAACGGACCCTATCGCCATGTCCGAGGCGGGTATCACCCCGCTTGTCAGCCGCACGGCCCTGCCCGCGCTTGTCGGCGATCCGTGGACTGCGTTCGTGTTTCTGTTCCACGATCATGACTGGGAAGAGCAGCTTCTGCCCCATGCTCTGGCGCAAGACGGGTTTTATCATGGCGCCGTGGGCAGCGCGCGCACGCACCATGCGCGCCTTGCCGGCATGCGCTTGATCGGTGTGCCGCAGGCCGGGCTGGATGCCTTGCGCGGCGGCATCGGCCTCATCCCGGCTACGCGCGATCCCGCCACACTGGCGCTCTCGATCCTGGGCGAAGTGGTGCAGGATTATCAGGCCTGTGCCGGAATGCCCGGCTGGAGCGGGCGCGCGCCGGGCCGGATGGAGCATGATCCGGTCTCCCATGCCCAAATCCGCAGGTAAAACTGCCGCATCCGAACCTGCTTTCACCGGCCTTGCGCTGGTGTTGCTTGCAGGCGGGCAATCAGAGCGCTTTGGCAGCCCGAAGCTGATCGCCCCGCTCGGCGGCAAACCGTTGGCGCTCCATGCCGCAGAAATGCTGGCCGCGCTGCCGTTTGCCGGGCGCTATGCCGTGATCGGCCCGCAGGTGCCCGATCTTGGCGCGCTCGGCTTTCAGCCCGTCCCGCTTGATCCGCCCGGTGCACCGCAGGCGCGTTCGCTGGCGCTCGGCGTGGCAGCAGCGCAGGCGGACGGTGCGCGCGCTGTGCTTGTTGCGCTAGCCGATATGCCGCTGGTGCCGCGCGCGCATATCCGCGCGCTGGTCGCCGCCTTCGATGGAGACCGCCTCGCCTCATCGGCAGCCGGGGTGACCATGCCGCCCGCCGTGTTTGGCGCGCAGCATTTTGCCGCGCTGATCGCGCTGGGCGGAGATCGCGGCGGGGCCAGCCTGCTGCGCGGCGCGCCCACTCTGCCGCTCGATCCGGCGCTCGCGCTCGATGTGGACCGGCCCGAAGATCTGCCGCGGGCGGAGGCGCTGCTACAGTAGCGTTCGCTGCACTGCCTTGTGCCATCCGCCCACAAGGCTGCCCCGTAAAGCGGCGTCCATCTTGGGCTCGAACCGCCGGTCCGCTGCCCAGGTTGCCTCCAGCGCGGGAAGATCGCTCCACACCCCCGTCGCCAGCCCGGCCAGAAACGCCGCGCCCAGCGCGGTCGTTTCCACGCTGACAGGGCGCTCGACCGGGGCGACCAGCATGTCGGCAAGGAACTGGCCCAGCCAATCATTCGCCGCCATGCCGCCATCGATGCGCAGCGCGCCTTCTCCCGGATTGGCATCCTCGCGCATCGCCGTGATCAGATCGAGCGTCTGATAGGCGACGGATTCCAGCGCCGCGCGGGCAAGATGCGCCTGCGTGGAATCGAGCGTCAGGCCCGAAATCAGCCCGCGTGCATCGGGATCCCAGTGCGGCGCGCCCAGCCCCACGAAAGCGGGGACCATATAGACTCCGTGGTTATCCGGCACGCGCACGGCCATGTCATGCGTGTCGGAAGCGTGGGTGATGATCTTCAGCCCATCGCGCAGCCACTTGATCGCCGCGCCCGCCACGAAAATCGCCCCCTCCAGCGCATAAGTCGTCTCGCCGTTCAGGCGATAGGCCACGGTGGTGAGCATCCGCTTGTTCGAGGCAATCGGCTTGGTGCCGATGTTCATCAGCGCAAACGCGCCGGTGCCATAGGTCGATTTGGTCATGCCGGGGCGGAAGCACGCCTGGCCAAACAGCGCTGCCT
>JAIXYF010000472.1 GCA_027490345.1 Novosphingobium sp. | reverse complement strand
GCGCATGGTCGCGGTCGGTCGGCGTCACCCAGAAATTCTTGCCCTTGACCCCCACATCGAGCTGTACGGTGTGTTCGCCCGCAGCAACCTTGGAATAGGGGATCTGGCGTTCTGCGCGGGCTTCGAGCGCGCGCAGGAACGGATTGCGCACAGCCGAGGAATAGAACCCCGTGGGCGAGAAGCGGTGCAGCAGCACGTCGCCCGGCTCCAGCGTTCGCAAGTGATCCTTCCACCCTTGCGGGATCGGGCTTTCCTGCGTGAGCAGCGGGCGTGTGCCGAACTGGAAGGCAATGCTGCCCAGCTCGGGATTGTCGATCCAGTCCGCCCATTCGCGCAGGAACCACACCCCGCCCGCCATCACGATCGGCACGCTATCGGGCACGCCTTCGGTGCGCATCACATCGCGCAGAACTTTCACGCGCGGATAAGGATCTTCGGGCTTTTTCGGGTCTTCGGCGTTGGACAGGCCATTGTGCCCGCCTGCCAGCCAGGGATCTTCATAGACCACGGCCCCGAGCCATTCGGGAACCTTGTGATAGGCCCGCTTCCACAGCGCGCGGAAGGCCCGGCCCGAAGAGACGATGGGGAGGTAGTAAACCCCGTGCCGCGCCGCGATTTCAGACAGCTTGTAGGGCATGCCCGCGCCGCACGTGACACCGGTGATCAGCCCGCGCGTCTGCGAAAGCACGCCTTCGAGGATCGGCTGCGCGCCGCCCATTTCCCACAGCACGTTGATATTGATCGCGCCCTGCCCGCCAGACAGATCATGCGCGCGGCGCACCTGCTCGATGGCGCCGTCGATGCCATAGCGGATCAGCTGTTCGTGGCGTTCGCGCCGGGTCAGCTGGGTGTAGACTTGCGGGATGATCTTGCCGGTGGGATCATAGCTATCGGCGTTGACCGCGCTGACCGTGCCAATGCCGCCCGCTGCCGCCCAAGCGCCCGAGCTCATGTGATTGGTCGCGGCAACACCCTTGCCGCCCTCGATCAGCGGCCACATTTCGCGGCCGCCATAGAGAATCGGCTTCAAACCCTTGAACGCAGACATCGTATTCCCTCAGAGACCCCCGACCTTGACAGCACCGGCATCCGCACCGGCGTGGCAGGCTTTCATCTGACCCGGCTCAGGCGGCCCGCTGCCCACGGGTACGAACTGAGCGTAATAGCCTGATAGTTGCGGCTTACGTCGAAAAGCAGCCAAGCGAAAGCCCGCTGTCTCGAATTCACAAAAAAGCAGCGCCGCCGGTGTGCCGTGCTTGTCGGTCGCCCGGTCGGCATCGACCACGATGACCGATCCGCCCGGCTTCACTGCGCCCCACAGCCGCCACAGGAAGGGATAAGGCTCGGCGATCTCGTGGTACATGTGGATCATCAGCACGCGGTCAAAGCTCTTGGCCGGAAGGCGCGGATCGTCGATCGCGCCCGGCTTGATCGACACCGTGGTCAGCTGCTCGCGCTCGATCCGCGCGCCGAGCCGGCGCAGCGCGCCCTGATCGATATCCTGCGCCAGCACTCGCCCCTTTGGCCCCACCCGCGCGGCCAGGCGCACGGTATAATACCCCTCGCCCGCGCCGATATCGGCAACGGTCATGCCCGGCGCGATCCCGGCCTCGTCCATCACGATCTGCGCTTCGCCCTGCTTGTCGCGCGTGGCCTCGGGCGCCCACTGGGTCGAGACGACTTTGGCCACGGGCCGGTCCGCGCGCGGAAAGGCGCGGTCTCGCGGGGCGCGGTCCTCACCGGCATCGGCAGAGCAGCCCGCCAGCGCCAGAAGCCCGGCTGCCAGCCATGCGCGGCACATCAATCGTCGTCTTCCACGGTCACCTTCTCGCCCGTGACGCGCTGCGCGAGCGCGGCGGCCATGAAGGGATCGAGCGCGCCGTCGAGCACGTCGGTTGGATTGGTGCTGACCACGCCCGTGCGCAAGTCCTTCACCTGCTGATAGGGCTGGAGAACATAGGAGCGGATCTGATGGCCCCAGCCGATCTCGGTCTTGGCGGCATATTCGCCGCTGGCCGCTGCCTCGCGCTTGGCCAGTTCGGTTTCATAGAGCCGCGCTTTGAGCATGCCCATCGCGGTGGCGCGGTTCTTGTGCTGCGAACGGTCGATCTGGCTGGCCACCACGATGCCCGAAGGCACGTGGGTGATGCGCACCGCCGAATCGGTGGTGTTCACGTGCTGACCGCCCGCGCCCGACGCGCGATAGGTATCGATCTTGAGGTCCGCCGGGTTGATCTCGATATCGATGTTGTCGTCGATTTCGGGATACACCCAAACCGAGCTGAACGAGGTGTGCCGCCGCGCCGAACTGTCATAGGGGCTGATGCGCACCAGCCGATGCACGCCGCTTTCGGTCTTGGCATAGCCATAGGCGTTTTCGCCCTTGATCAACAGCGTGGCGCTCTTGATGCCGGCCGCTTCACCGGAATGGTAATCCAGCAGATCGACCTTGAACCCGTGCCGCTCGGCCCAGCGCGTGTACATGCGCTGGAGCATTTCGGCCCAGTCCTGGCTTTCGGTGCCGCCCGCGCCCGCATGGACTTCGAGGAAGGCGTTCGAACCATCCGCCTCGCCCGCCATCAGGGCCTGGATCTTGTCGGCATCGGCGCGAGCGGCCAGCGCGGCCAGGCTGGAGAGCCCTTCGCTCACGGTCGCCTCGTCGCCTTCCATCTCGCCCAGTTCGATGAATTCGATCGCATCGGCCATTTCGGCGCCGATCTGATTCACTGTGCCAATCGAGGCATCAAGTCGCCGCCGCTCGCGCATCACAGCTTCGGCTGCCTTGGGATCGTCCCACAGCTTCGGATCCTCAACCCGCGCGTTCAGCTCATCGAGCCGCCGCACGGCGCGGTCCCAGTCAAGGAACTTGCGCACCAGCCGCAGCGCAGCTTCGATGCGATCGATATGGGCCTGCCCTTCGGCACGCATGGCGGGTATCACTCCAGATTGCAGGAGCCCAGCCGCTTAGCGAAGCGGCGCGCCTTGTAAAGAGGGGGTGAAAGCGCCGCGCGCCCGCACAACTGTTCTTGAGCTTCTCAGGCCCTCTTAAGCTACTCAGCCCTTCTTGAGCTTCTGCACCGCTTCCAGCGTCAGCTTGACGTGGTCGCGGTAGTCCATGTCGGAGTGGACCATAGTGATCTTGCCCGTCTTCGAAATGACATAGCTGGTGCGCTTGGTCAGCCCGACCGGGAGCCCGGCCACCTTCAGGGCCACGTCATAGGCCTTGATCACGTCCTTCGTGGCCGCCGCAACCGTGAACTTGTCGCGGCATTCCTCGCTCGAAAACTTCTGCAGCGTGGGCAGGCTGTCGTTCGACATGCCGATGACGGTCGCGCCCGCCGCCGCTAATGCGGGGGTCGCTTCGGCAAAGGCGTGGGCTTCAAGGGTGCAGCCCTGGGTGAACGCCTTAGGGTAGAAATAGAGCACGACCGGCCCCTTCGCCAGCAGCGCCTTGAGGTTCACCTTGATCGGCTTGCCCGCGAGCGCACCCATCGTGGTGAAATCAGGCGCCGCAGCGCCTTGTGCCAATTCGGCCTGGGCCGCGGCAGGGAGGATAAGGGCGGTGGCCGCAGCAGCGGCGAGGACAAACTTGTTCATGTCGCGCAGTCTACCAGCAAGCGGGCGGAGCGGGAACCGGCAAATGGTGCAGGACAACAGGGACAGTCCCTGCGAAAAATAGGGCGTGAAAAACAGGGACTGTCCCCATTTTTCGTGCGCTCGGGCAATCCTCAGTAGATCCCGCCCTTGTCCTCGACAAAGTCACCTTCTTCCACCGGCACATCCTCGCCGGGCGCTTCGCCCTTGGCCGCGCGCGCCTTGCGGATCGCCTCCAGCACAGCGTCCTTCAGCGTCTGGTCCTCGGGCCGGAAGGTGCGGGTCGGCTCGCTGTTGGGCTTGAAGGCTTCCCAGATGACCGAAGCCTTGCGCTGGTCGTCCTGCGGCACCCCGCCGAACACCTGCCGCCCGCTCACCCGGTCGATCTTGACCATCCGAATGCCCTCGGGCGCGGTGAACGGCGTATCGCTCCAGCGTTTGCGCGTCTGCAGCACGAAATCCTTGAAGATCGGCGCTGCGATCCGCCCGCCTTGCGCATAGCCGCCAAGGCTGCGCGGCTGATCATAGCCCAGATAGATCGCGGTCACGATATCGGGCGAGCCGCCGGCAAACCACACATTGGTCGGGCCGGAGGTCGTGCCGGTCTTGCCGAACAGCGGCAGCTTCAGATCGGCCAGCGTCAGCGCCGTGCCGCGCACCACCACACCCTCCAGCATGTGCACCACCTGATAGGCGGTGCGCGCATCCATCACCTGCTTGCCGGCAGGCTTCACGCGCGGCATCGGCTTGCCGTCCCACTGCGCCATGCTGCACCCGGGGCAAGTCCGCTTGTCGGCCTTCCAGATCACCTTGCCATCACGGTTCTGGACATAATCGACCAGCGTCTGTTCGTGCTGCCGCCCGTGATTGGCCAGCGCAGCATAGGCATTGGCCATCTTTGCCGCAGTGGTATCGCCCGCGCCCAGCGCCATCGAGAGATAGGGTTTGTAATCGCCGATCCCGACCGCCTTGATAGACTTCACCACCTTGTCCATGCCAGTATCGTTGGCGATGCGCACGGTCATGAGGTTGCGTGATTGCTCCAGCCCCCAGCGCATGGTGTGGCTGCCCGAACCGCCCTCACCGCCGAAATTGCGGAAGCACTTCTGGCCCAGCGCCGCGCCCTGATAGACGCAGAACGTGCCATCCAGCACCATCGAGGCCGGGGTCAGTCCGTTGTCGAGCCCGGTGGCATAGACGAACGGCTTGATCGTGGAGCCGGGCTGGCGCACCGCCTGCGTGGCGCGGTTGAACGAGCCGAGGCGCGCGTCGAACCCGCCCTGCATCGCCAGCACACGACCACTTTGCGGATCTTCCACCACCATGCCGCCCGAAACTTCGGGGATCACGCGCACAGCCCAGCCCCTGTTTTGGCCGCCACCTGATGGCGCCGCGGCAATGACGTCGCCCGGCTTCATCGCCTGCGGCATCGCCCAGAGCGGGCCAGTGCTGCCATCGCTGAAACCGATGCGCCCATCATTGCCGCGCCGCGAGAGCACCACGCCAATCCGCCAATCCTGATAGCGGATCGCCAGATTGCTGGTGATGAGTTCGGTCTGCCAGTTCCCCGCAGGATCGATCCGGGCAATGGGACCGTTCCACGCACGCCCCGCGCTATAGCGCAGCAGCCCCGTGCGCAGCGCATTCTGCGTCCCGGTCTGCAGTTCGGTATCGAGCGAGGTGCGCACCCACAGGCCGCCCGCATAGACGCTGCTCGGCCCGTTATCGGCGTTTTCGCCAAATTTCTCGATCAGTTGGCGGCGCACTTCTTCGAGAAAATAGCCCGCATCGGCCGTGTAATTGTCGGCCCGGCGCGGCACGAGGCCCAGCGGCTGCGCCTTGGCTGCGGCCGCCTGTGCAGCGCTCGCCCAGCCGTTCTTGACCATCTGATCCAGCACATAGCTGCGCCGCTCCAGCGCGCGCTCGGCATATTTCGCGCGGCCATAGGTTTCCGGCGCCTTGGGCAGAATCGCCAGGAACGCCACTTCATGCAGCGCCAGATCACCCACGTCCTTATCGAAATACGCGCGGGCCGCCGCCTGAACGCCAAAGCTTTGCCGCCCCAGCGGAATTTCGTTCAAATAGAGTTCGAGAATCTGCTGCTTGTTGAGCACGGATTCGATGCGCCCCGCCAGGATCATTTCCTTGAGCTTGCGCGCAACCGAATATTCGTTTCCGATCAAGATGTTCTTGGCCACCTGCTGGGTAATGGTGGAGCCGCCCCGCGCTCGTTCGCCCGAGCCGAGCTTGACCGTGTAATCCACCGCCGCCCCGGCCAGACCGGTGAAGTCCACCCCGCCATGGCTAAAGAACGACTTGTCCTCAGCCGCAAGAAACGCCTTGATCAGGGCATCGGGGAAATCGACGTAGCGCAGTTGCACCCGCCGCTCGCGCGCATAGCTCGATACGATTTCCCCGTCGTTGCCGCGCACCATGGTTGGCAGCGGCGGCTGATAGGTCAGCAGTTTGTCGGCCGAGGGCAACGTGCGGATCACCGTGACCCAGACAAGGCCATAGAGCAGCAGCACCGCGCCCAGCGCATAAGCAGCGCGTCGCACCCAAGGCCTGCTGCGCCACACATCGCGCAGCCGGGCAAACAGCCCCGCTGCATCGCGCCGGATGCGCCACCGCACCGAAGTGCCATCGGGATCGGGAAGTCC
The DNA here is from genome assembly GCA_027490345.1 of Novosphingobium sp. GTDB lineage: Bacteria > Pseudomonadota > Alphaproteobacteria > Sphingomonadales > Sphingomonadaceae > Novosphingobium. Next base: position 3,349 of record JAIXYF010000472.1, on the reverse strand, counting down.
AGGATCGTCAACCATCTGCGCGGGGCCTTAGCATGGCCCCCTGCCTGATTGCCAGTGGTCAGCAGCGTGGGCTGCTGGCGCCGACTGCTGGCACCGACTGCTGGCACCGACTGTTTCAGGGCACCGCGCTGGTCCGCGCCAGATAGATCTCGATGGCCGAGGCGACCGCCGCGGCAAAACCCTTGCGCCACGCCGGATTGCCCAGCGACCGGGCATCCTCCGGGCTGCTGATATAGCCAGCCTCAATCAGCGCCGAAGGCAGATCGAGCGATTTGAGCACGACGAACGCCGCCTCGCGCGCCGGATCGGTGTGAAACCGCATGGCGCCTTCCCCTTCGCGCACGACCAGCTGCGCAAAACGCTTCGAGCGCTCGCGCATCTCGCGCTGCGAAAGGTTGACGAGGATTGCGGAAACCGCATCCGATTTGTCCTCCAGCGCCACGCCGTTCACGCTGTCGGCACGGTTTTCCCGGCGCGCCACCGCATCGGCCAGCGCATCCGAGCCGCGATCGGACAGCGTATAGACCGTAGCGCCCACCGCATCGGGCGATTCTGTGGCATCGGCATGGATCGAGACGAACAGATCGGCCCGCAGCCGCCGCGCGATGCCGGATCGCTCCTCCAGCGCCAGGAACCGGTCGGCGCTGCGGGTCAGCGCCACGCGCACCCGTCCTTCGGCCAGCAGATCATCGCGCAGCGCCTGCGCGAGTGCGAGCGTGATCGCCTTTTCCTTTTCGCCATGCTGCCCGCTGGCGCCCGGATCGTGCCCGCCGTGCCCGGCATCGATCACCACCAGCGGACGGCTGGCATCGGCCGGGCCTTCGATGCGCGGCAGGCCGATCTGCGCCGCCGCCGTTGGCAGCACGATGCGCACCACATTGGCCGGAGCCGGGGCGGGCGCCGCCAGCGCACGGGCATAAAGGATCGCACCGGCCAGCGCCGCAGCAAGGGGCACCGCCAGTGCCGCCGCAATCAGAACACGCCCTTTCATAGCGGAGCGCTATGCAATGCCCGCCAGCGGCAGGTCCAGCAACAAATGTGCACAGTGCCGGGGCGGCGGAATATCCAGACACGCGCCCGCAACCTTCCCGTCATGGTTTTAATTGCTGCTTGGCAAATCCGGTGCTAGCAGTGTCGTGCTGGAAAGGGTCCGTATCGGCCTCGGCCTTGTTTTACCTGCTTTTGCCCCGGCGGATATTCCCGCTCCCGGCAAATTGGGTAAGGCAGCCAAGAATCGGATATACATACCTTTTTCAGAGCAAGAGCGAGATTGGGCGGGCCCTGCCCTGCCCCTTCCCGCGCCAGAGGTTGATGTCTTGATGCAAATCCGTGCACCGTTCGAGCCGAGGAGCCCCATTGGGGCCTGCGCGGGCTTGGCGGGCATCGGTCCGTGCCAATTGCCACGGATCATTTCGCGGAATACCATTTGGGCAGACACGCAAGAACCGCCGCCGGGCGGCAAGCGCCAGGGGCACGCGCAGGCGTCCCTTCCCGCGCTGCAAACCGGCAAATCCGCATTCGCGAGAGGCCCCGCCCCCGTTCTGGTCCAGATGCAATCTGCGCCCGGGCACGGTCTGCACGCCGCTCGCGCTTTCACATTGAACCGCGCCCGGAACCCGGGTTCACCCCCGTGGCGGCGCGGCTGGAGACTTTATAATGACCACGCGCATGCTGATCGATGCGCGCCACCAGGAAGAAACCCGGGTGGCGGTGCTCAATGGCAACCGGATTGAAGAATTCGATTTTGAATCTGCCGATCACAAGCAGATCAAAGGCAATATCTACCTCGCCAAGGTAACCCGTGTCGAACCGTCGCTGCAGGCGGCGTTCGTCGATTTCGGCGGTAATCGCCACGGATTCCTCGCCTTCAGCGAGATTCATCCCGATTACTACATGATCCCCAAGGAGGACCGCGAGGCCCTGCTGGCAGAAGAAGCCGCTCACGCCGAAGAGGAAGCCGCCCTGCGCGCTGCCGACGAGGCCGAGCACGGCGACCTTGATGACGAGGAAGGCGGCGACGACCGCTACGATTACGATGGCGATGAAGGTGTCACCGAAGTCGATACCTCGGAGAAGGACGAAGTTGCCACGATCGAAGGCGGCGTTGTCGAAAACGGCTTCGAGGACAACGATTCGTCCGATGACGCCGAGGACAATGCGCGCGAAGACGGCGAAGACGGCGGCGAAGAAGGCAGCGAGGACGGCGGTGGCCGATCGCGCCGCCCCCGCCGCCAGCGTGCCCCCCGCGCACAGGCGCGTGAGGCCGATGATCTGCGCGCCCGCCGCATGGCGCTGCGCCGCCGCTACAAGATCCAGGATGTGATCCAGCGTCGCCAGGTGCTGCTCGTCCAGGTCGTCAAGGAAGAGCGCGGCAACAAGGGCGCTGCCCTGACCACCTACCTCAGCCTCGCTGGCCGCTACTGCGTGCTGATGCCCAATTCGAGCCATGGCGGCGGAATCAGCCGCAAGATCAACTCTGCCGCAGACCGCAAGCGCCTCAAGTCGATCATGGCCGAGCTGGAACTGCCCCGCACGATGAGCTGCATCGTGCGCACCGCCGGCCTGCAGCGCACCAAGCCCGAGATCAAGCGCGACTTCGACTACCTCGCCCGCCTTTGGGACGAGATCCGCGAACGCACGCTGCGCTCTTCCGCGCCTGCGCTGATCCATTCGGACAGCGACCTGATCAAGCGCGCGATCCGCGACATCTACAATCGCGATATCGAGGAAGTGGTGGTCGAGGGCGAGCACGGCTATCGTGCTGCCAAGGACTTCATGAAGCTGCTGATGCCCAGCCACGGCAAGCGGGTGCGCCAGTATGCCGATCCGGTGCCGCTGTTCCAGCGCTATGGCGCCGAAGACCAGCTGACGGCGATGTATGATCCGGTCGTCCAGCTCAAGAGCGGCGGCTACCTCGTGATCAACCCGACCGAGGCGCTGGTCTCGATCGACATCAACTCGGGCCGCTCCACCAAGGAACACGGGATCGAGGCGACGGCGGTGAGCACCAACCTCGAAGCCGCGCGCGAAATCGCCCGCCAGCTGCGCCTGCGCGACATGGCCGGGCTCGTCGTGATCGATTTCATCGACATGGAGTACGGCTCCAACGTCCGCAAGGTCGAGAAGGCGATGAAGGACGCGCTGCGCAACGACCGCGCGCGCATCCAGGTCGGCCGTATCTCGGGCTTTGGCCTCATGGAAATGAGCCGCCAGCGCCTGCGCACCGGTGTGCTCGAAGCGACGACCCGCGCCTGCCCGCACTGCGATGGCTCGGGCCTCGTGCGCACAGCCTCTTCGGCCGGCCTTTCGGCGCTGCGCATGATCGAGGATGAGGCTGCCAAGGGCAAAG
>JAIXYF010000330.1 GCA_027490345.1 Novosphingobium sp. | reverse complement strand
TGCCAGCGTCCGAGCTTGTCGCCAAGCGCGCGGCCGAAGGCACGATCGAAGTGCGCGATGCCGTGGGCAACTTGCTGGCAGACGGCGATCAGGTGACGCTGATCAAGGATCTGGACGTCAAGGGCGCGGGCCAGACCCTGAAACGCGGCACGCTGATCAAATCGATCCGGCTGACCGGCGACGCGCAAGAAATCGATTGCCGGTTCGACGGGATAAAGGGCCTCGTGCTGCGCGCCGAATTCGTCAAAAAACGCTGATATTCACGGCACTTGCTGCTCTTCTGTAAGGATATGGCTGCCATCGAGCCGATGCCAGACCAGCACATTCCAGCGCGTGCCATCAGACATTTGCAAGACCATGCGCCAGTTCGTTCCAGCGACCACCTGGGTCTGCGCCGAGGCCACTTCGGCCAGTACGCCATGGCCTGGCGGAAGCTGCGCAGCCGCAAAACGAGCAGCGGTCTGAACGCGTTCGCTGGCCGGATCTGCCGTGCTCCAGCCCCCGGCAATCACGGGCGCCGGCACCGGCTGCGCCGCCTTGGGAACGCATGCCGTCAGCCCTGCACTGAGCACCAGCGCAAGCCCCAGAACCAGACGATTGCGCGTTTTGCAACTGGCGCTGCGATCATTACAATTGCCGCTCATTGTGCGCTGCACCATATCCTTTCCAACAAGAAAACAGGGGTGCTCGAAGGCAAATTCTTCCGACTTAAAAGGGGATTTTGCCATGTTTATCAAGTCTTTCCAAATCGCTGCCGCTGCTGCTCTGATCGCTGTTCCGGCATTTGCCCAGGCTGAAGAAGCCAAGGCCCAGTTCACGCACGAAGGTGTCACCTACACCTACACCACGCAAGTCTCGGGCGGCGAACGCGTGATCCGTGGCAGCGCCTTCAACGGCAAGGCCCCGTTCGAACTGCACGTGCGCGGCCGCTATGTCACCGGCACGTTTAACAACCAGCCGGTCGATTTCACGCAGGCCGAAGCCAAGGCGCTGGGGATCCAGGTCGCCTCGAAGTAAAACTTGCGCAGCGCGTCTGCGCTGCCCCGCTGAAACAGGCCCCCGCATCGCGCCAGACCGGCGCCTTGCGGGGGCTTTTTCATGCGCGCGCGGGGATCGCTGGCCTTGGCCCTGCCAAAGGCCTAAGGCTGATCCCCGGCTATTCCGTCGGCACGGAGAGCGCGCATGGCCAAAGGGCAGAAGAAATCGAACCGCGAAGCGCGCAAGCCCAAGGCCGAAGCGCCCAAGAAGCTCAATGCTTCCAATCCCAGCCAGAAGCCGGGCGTGGTGGCCGGGCTCGACAACATCAAGCGCAGCACCTGATCCGGCAAGGCCGCGCCCGGTCCTTTCGCGGCCCCGGTCCTTTCGCGGTTCTGCCGCTTGTGGCAGGGACCGGGCATGAACGTGCCTCCTGCTCCTGCCACCCCTCCTGTTCCTGCCCCCATCCGCATTCTGGTCGATGGCGATGCCTGCCCGGTGAAGGACGAGATCTACAAGGTCGCGTGGCGCCATGAGGTTGGCGTCGTGGTGGTCAGCAATTCGCCGTTCCGCGTGCCGGTGCACCCGCTGGTGCGGCGCGTGGTGGTTGACGGCGGATTTGACGCAGCGGACGACTGGATCGCGGCGGAAGCGGGCGCGACCTGTGTGGCCATCACCGCCGATATCCTGCTGGCGGACCGCTGCCTGAAAGCGGGCGCGGTGGTGCTTTCTCCCACGGGCAAGCCGTTTACCACCAGCTCGATCGGCGGCCAGATCGCCACGCGCGCGATTATGGCAGACTTGCGCGCGGGCGGCGATGTGATCGGCGGGCCCGCACCGTTTGCCAAGGCGGACCGCTCGCGGTTCCTGCAGGCTCTGGACGAAGCGCTGGTGCGGCTGAAGCGCGCGTAACACCAGGGTGACACACGTTACACCGGTGTCACCTCCACGATATGGCCCTATCCTGTTGATACGCAATTCCTTTCAGCCTCAGAGGTGACAAGGTGACAGGGTGACACGGTTACAGGGTAACAGGGGCGCCGCGCGGCATTACCAGCCCGGCAGCTTGTCATCCTTGCGGGGGGCCTGCCGATCCATCGCGTGGCCTGCGCGCTCATCATCGCTGGGCCGCTCCGCCTCATTCCCGAAATCCCAGAGCGCAGGGCCTTCCTCGACGCGTTGGAGCAGTTTGTCCCAGTTTTCCGACCAGAATTCGCTGGCCGCGCCATAGCGCGACAGCTTCTGCGCACCGCCAGCATGGCGCGCGGCGAGGAGGAACACGGTCAGCCGCTCGTCATAGCGGCGCGAAACGTGGATCAGTTCACCCTTGTGAAAATGCGGGACTTCGGTGCCGTGGAGCGCGCGTTCGAGCGCAGCCTGCGCGAGGGCATCGTAGGTGTGCTGAAAGGCGGTTTCCCAAGCGATATCGAAGGGTTCGCCCTTGAGCCGGGCGCGCAGGCGATAGGCCGACTGCCGGCTCATCCCGACGGACTTGGCCGCCGCCGCGACGCTGTGGGTTGCGGCAAGTTCCCGCAGGAATCCGGCCATCTTGTGCTTGTTCCAGCTATCGGAACGCGGAGGGCGCGTTGTGCGCATGGGTTCAGGCTTGTCCATGCCTGGCAACATCACCTATTTGGTACACTGTAGGAAAGGTGCGCTTGGCCGGGCGCGTTCAGGCGGCGCGGAGATGCTGGCGGAACCAATCGGTGAGTTCGTCTTCGGTGAGTTCTCCGGCGGCGAGGGCGAGGATCGCAACAACCAATTCGGCGTCAGTCGCGGTCAGCATGAGGCCATTGAGCACGAGAAAGGTTTCCGCAACGACTGCTGCCGTGCGCTTGTTGCCATCCACGAAGGGATGATTACGGGCAATGCCATAGGCGTACGATGCGGCGAGTGCAGCCACATCGGGATCGCCATAATCTGCTAGATTACGAGGCCGGGCAAAGGCGCTTTCGAGCAGTCCATCATCGCGCACGCCCTCAGCCCCGCCATGCTCGGCAAGTTGCTCGGCATGCGCCGCGCGCGCCACTTCGGGCGCAACCCAGATCCAGCCCTGAGGCATGGTTACTTGGCGAGTTCGCGCAAGGCCCGCTTGCGCCGTGCCATGACTTCGCGAGCTGCGGCCATCTGCGCCTCGAAGTCTGGTTCTTCGGCGCGCAGTTCAATCCCGCCCGGCGTTGTGACGACAGAGAGCGTCTCGCCGATTTCGGCGCCGAGATGGGACAGCATTTCACGCGGGAGGATGATTCCGGCGGAGTTGCCGATCTTGGTGATCTTGAGCGTTGCGTTCATACAGCAGTTATAACGCGATAGTGGTGGAATTGCAAGATGGAGGCGTTGCCCCTGCCTGAACGTGCCCCTCCACCACCCTTCGGGCGGTCCCCCTCCCCGTACCGGGGAGGAACTTTATCCCTCAGCTTCGCGCTGGATCACCGCGTCGCCGCCGATGCGGGCGCTGATGCGGCCGAGGATCGTGAGGACGGTGATGGCAAGGACAGTGGCGACGATGGCGTAGCTGTAGAGCCCGGCGAGGTTGTCACCCATGCCCAGCAGGGCGAGCGTGGCCTTGATCGCCTCGTTCCAGGCCAGCGCGGCGACGAGGCCTAGCGAGGCGGAGGCGAGCGCGATCATCGTCTGGATCATGGCTTTCGCGTCGGTCATTGGTCTTGCGTTCCCTTGGTTGGTGATGAGCCAAGGGTGACGCGGGGGCGGTGCGATTGCAAGGGTTGGGGTTTGACTCTCCCCTGCTGAACCTGGTGCGAGGCGGGGAGGTTTTGCCTCTCCGACCTGCCTCTGGCAGGCCACCTCCCCATTTGTGCTGCGCAAAAATGGGGAGGATCCAAGACCTTCGGTTATTCGGCAGCTGGCAGGTAAAGCTCGCTGCCCGCCTCGCGGTACTTCTCGCTCATTTGCGCCATGCCCGCTTCGGCTTCGGCTTCGTTCGCCACGAACGTGGCGATGTCAGCATTCTGCTTGGCGGCGAATTCGCGCACTTCCTGGCTGATCTTCATCGAGCAGAACTTCGGCCCGCACATCGAGCAGAAGTGCGCCGTCTTCGCGCCTTCGGCGGGAAGCGTCTGATCATGGTACTGCTCAGCCGTATCGGGATCGAGCGACAAGTTGAACTGATCGCGCCAGCGGAAATCGAAGCGTGCGCGGCTGAGGGCATCGTCGCGGAACTTGGCGGCCGGATGCCCCTTGGCCAGATCGGCCGCGTGGGCCGCCAGCTTGTAGGTCACTACGCCAACCTTGACGTCATCGCGGTCGGGCAGGCCGAGGTGTTCCTTGGGCGTGACGTAGCAGAGCATCGCGGTGCCGAACCACCCGATCATCGCCGCACCAATGCCGCTGGTGATATGATCGTAGCCCGGTGCGATATCGGTCACGAGCGGCCCGAGCGTGTAGAACGGAGCTTCGCCGCAAACGGCAAGCTGCTTGTCCATGTTCTCCTTGATCTTGTGCATCGGCACATGGCCGGGGCCTTCGATCATCACCTGCACGTCCTGTTCCCACGCGCGCTTGGTCAATTCGCCCAGCGTGTAGAGCTCGGCGAACTGGGCTTCGTCGTTGGCATCGGCAATGCTGCCCGGACGCAGGCCATCGCCCAGCGAATAGGCGATGTCATAGGCCT
>JAIXYF010000464.1 GCA_027490345.1 Novosphingobium sp. | reverse complement strand
TGAAGGGCATCGACGATATCCGGCTGCTCAAGATCCACGAGGCGGACGGGATCGAGGGCGTGATTACGGGCCGCGCGCTGTTTGAAGGGCGGCTCGATCTGGCGGCGGCGATTGCGATGGCTGAGGCGTGAACGCATGACCGTCCGCGTCCGCGTCATCCCTTGCCTTGATGTGCGCGATGGGCGCGTGGTCAAGGGCGTGAACTTTGTCGATCTGCGCGATGCGGGCGATCCGGTGGAACAGGCGCGGGCCTATGACAAGGCGGGCGCGGACGAGCTGTGTTTCCTCGATATCTCGGCGACGCATGAGGGGCGCGGGACGCTGCTCGACGTCGTCTCGCGCACGGCTGAGGTCTGCTTCATGCCGCTGACGGTGGGCGGCGGGGTGCGCAGCGCGGAGGACGCGCGGGCGCTGCTGCTGGCAGGGGCGGACAAGGTCGCGGTCAATTCCGCAGCCGTCGCGCGGCCCGAACTGGTGCGCGATATTGCCGAGCGGTTTGGCGCGCAGTGCGTGGTCGGCTCGGTCGATGCGCGGCGGGTGGCTCCGGGCAAGTGGGCAATCTTCACCCACGGCGGGCGGCGGCCCACGGGGATCGATGCGCTGGCCCATGCCGAAAACCTCGCCAAGCTGGGCGCGGGCGAACTGCTGGTCACTTCGATGGACGGTGACGGGACCAAGGCCGGCTATGACTTGGAATTGACGCGGGCGATTGCCGATGCGGTGCCGGTGCCGGTGATTGCCAGCGGGGGTGTCGGGAATCTTGACCATCTCGTGGCCGGCGTGACCGAGGGCCACGCGAGCGCGGTGCTGGCCGCATCGATCTTCCATTTCGGCACGCATTCCATTGCCGAGGCCCATGCCGCCTTGCGCGCCGCCGGGATTGCGGCGCGGGGCTAGCCTCTGGCTGTCGGGTTATCTTACAAATGACGCATTTTTGCTGTGGGCGTTAACCAGCGAAGTCCGCCTATACCTTTGATTTTTATACAATTGGCACAAGGATTGCATTAACCTTTACAATAGGTGCATTTCCTTAGGTATTGCTTCGTGGCGCGCATGCTTTATGCTCTTTTCGGGCTTGTCTTCTCTGCGGGGCCAGCGCTTGCGCAGGCAAGCGGCGGCACGGCCATTCCTGAGCCGACTGATCTGACGCTGTTTGCCATCGGCCTTGCCGGGCTGATCATCGGCCGCCGGGTTGCGCGCCGCAAGGACGATTGAGCGGCGCACTGCTGATCCTGGTGAGCGCTTGACGGCGCCGGGGCTGCACGCCATGCCCGCCGCTATGCTCACCTCCGAAGACTCCACAGCACTGCTGACCCGGCTTGAAGCGACGATTGCCGCGCGCCGCGCGGGTGGTTCCGCTTCTGGCCCTGATGCCAGCTATGTGGCGCGGCTCCATGCCAAGGGGCGCGGCAAGATGGCGCAGAAAGTGGGCGAGGAAGCCACCGAAGTGGTGATCGCCGCGCTGACTGGCGCGCCCGAAGCGCTGGTGGGCGAGGCGGCGGATCTGCTGTTTCATTTGCTGGTGCTGATGGGCGATTGCGGGGTTTCGCTGGCCCAGGTGACGGCGGAACTGGAGCGGCGCGAGGGCACATCCGGAATTGCCGAAAAAGCCAGCAGGACCAACAACGGAGGCGCATGACAATGGCGGTCGATGCCACCCAGCCCTATGACGATCAGAACGTGTTCGCGAAGATCCTGCGCGGGGAAATTCCCTGCCGCCGTGTGCATGAGGACGAGTGGACGCTGGCTTTCCACGATATCAATCCGCAGGCGCCGAACCATGTGCTGGTGATACCCAAGGGCGCTTACGTGAGCTGGGATGATTTTTCGGCGAAAGCCTCTGACGCCGAGATCGCCGGGTTCGTGCGCGCGGTGGGGCAGGTTGCCCGCGCCGCCGGACTGGTGGCGCCGGGATACCGCCTGCTGGCCAATACGGGGCCAAACAGCCATCAGGAAGTGCCGCACCTGCATGTGCACATTCTGGCCGGCCGGCCGCTGGGCCCGATGCTGGCGGCCATGCCCTGACACGGCAGGCCGCCAAAGCGGGCAAGCGCACGGGTTCTGCCGCATTGGGTTAACAAATTGCCGCGTTTGATCTTGCCTCGCGAGTCGCGGCAAGGCTAGGACAGCGCGGTCTATGCCATTTCCGCTTCCTCCTTCCGGCTGCTTCGACGGCGCGCGCCACTGGTATGCGGTGCGTGTCTATTTCGAGGACACCGATCTTTCGGGGGTGGTCTATCACGCCAATTACCTGCGCTGGTTCGAACGCGGTCGCTCCGACATGTTGCGGCTGCTGGGGATCGACCAGCGCGGCGCGCAGGAAGCGGGGGAAGGGGCCTTTGCCGTGACCGACCTTGCGCTGAAATATCTGCGTCCGGCGCGGCTGGACGATGATGTGCTGATCGAAAGCACCGTCTCTGCCATCTCGCGCGTCACCTGCAGCCTTGTGCAAAAGGCGCTGTGCGGCGGTGAAGTGCTCGCTGAGGGGCAAGTGCGCGTGGCCTTCGTTTCTCCGCTGGGCCGCGCGCGGCGGCTGCCGCCGCACGTCCATTCCGCTTTCTCGGCGCTGCTTGCGCCTTCCCCTGAAGGGCCGCACCACCCATGATGCTTTCCGTTCTTGCCGCTGCCGCCGTGCCAATTGCCGCGAGCACGACCGCCGGGATGCCGACCCGGCTCAACCCGGTGGAGCTGTTTCTCCACGCCGATATCGTGGTGCAAGTGGTAATGGGCGCGCTGGTGCTCGCCTCGGTGTGGGTGTGGACGATCGTGGTGGCGTTTTCGCTGCGCATGGGCAGCGCCGAGCGCAAGTGCGACCGCTATGAAACGGCGTTCTGGGAAGCGCGCGACGTTGATGCATTCCACAAGGAAAACGGCGGCAAGGACGTGCCGAGCGCCAAGATCGTG
>JAIXYF010000066.1 GCA_027490345.1 Novosphingobium sp. | reverse complement strand
GAGAGGTTGTCCACCGGCCAATCGCCCGGCGGGCAGCGCAGCGCTTCCATCGCGATTTCGAGCTGGTTGTCGAGCGTCCAGCCATCGACCGCGTCGATCTTGTCCTGCAGTTCGGCCATTTCGGCGCCGAGCGCGTCGAAATCGGCGTCTTCCTCGCCCATCTCCATGCCGATCTGGTTGAAACGGTCGACCATGTCCGCCGTGGCGCGCGCGCCGTCCTTGACGTTCTCCAGCACGGTCTTGCTGTTGTCGAGCTGGGGCTCCTGTTCGAGATAGCCGACGGTGATGTTCTCGCCCGGCCAGGCCTCACCGGTGTAGTCCTTGTCGATCCCGGCCATGATCTTGATCAGCGTCGATTTGCCCGCGCCGTTCGGGCCGACGATGCCGATCTTGGCGCCCTGATAGAACTGCAGGCTGATATTGCTAAGCACCGGCTTGGGCGCGCCGGGGAAGGTCTTGGTCATGTTCTTCATGACGTAGGCGTACTGGGCGGCCATCGGACGGTCCTTGGATCTGGGAATTTGTGCTTGGCCCGCGCTCTACAGCGGGGCGCGCGGACGGGCAAGCGGGGTGCTGGGGTAACTGCGGCGGATCTTCGCAGGCCCGCGCGGCAGCATCAGAGCACGAAGTCTGCAGCGGCCAGCGGCACGACCTTTGCCAGCGCCAGCGCAAAATCGGCCGCGCCATCGCCGTTGCTATCGCCAAGGATCAGGGTGGTGGTGGCGGTCTGCGTGAAGCGCAGTTCACCAGCGTGGCGGGAAAAAGCCGCGCTGCCGATCCATGTGAACGCCTCGTTCGTTCCTGTGGTCAGCCTGTCGGCATCGATCGCGGAAAGATCGATGAGATCGTTCTGAGCCTGTGAGAAATCGATGATCCGTTCGGCGCTGCTGGCGGTCTTGCCGGCAAAATCGGACAGTGCGGTAAACAGAAAGCGGTCTGCGCCGGTCCCTCCGGTGAGGACATCGCGGCCGGCCCCGCCGGTGAGGCGATCGGCATTGCCGCCCCCAGACAGGCGATCCGCGCCGGTGCCGCCTGCCAGGCTGTCGTTGCCAAGGCCGCCGGACAGGGTATCGGTGCCCGAGCCACCGTCGAGGCTGTCGCTACCGTCGCTGCCAACCAGCGTGTCGCCGCCACCGCCGCCCAGCAGCGTGTCTGCGCCCGCACCGCCGCGCAGGTCATCCGTGCCGTCGCCCCCGTCGAGCCGGTCGGCACCGGTTCCGCCCGAGATGCTGTCATCGCCCGTGCCGCCAACCAGCGTGTCGCGGCCATTGCCGCCCAGCAGCAGATCGTTGCCTTCCTCGCCCACCAGACGGTCATTGCCATCACCGCCCCAGGCGCCGTCGTGGCCATCACCGAGCCGCAGGGAGTTGGCGAATCTGTCACCCACGAACGTATCGCTGTGGCCATCGACGAGGACGACAGTCTGTGCAGAGCCGCGGCTGGCAAAGCTGGCTGAGAGGCTGATCACGCTGTGCTCGCCGCGGGTGCTGATCTGCTCGCCAAGATCGACGACCCGCGCGGCATTCTCCTCGGAAATGCCGGTCACGTTGGAAAGCACATCGGAGAAGAACGACTTGACGGTGTCTTTGAGTTCCCTGTCATACTCTTCGGGATCGAAAGGCTCTCCGCCGGTGATCGAATCGACGCCCTTGGTCACCACACCAAACAGCCGTTCGTGGAAATCCTGGATGATCATGCCCTTTTCGGCGACATCCTGTACCGTGCTGTCGTTGCCCAGAACGGCTTCCACCAACGGGTCCGTGATGTTTTCTTCAACGAGCGATTCGACGACTTCACCAGCAAGTTTGCCAACGATCTTGGCGCCCGCCTGTGCAATCGCGTCCGCCTGTGACAGACCCGCTGTGATGCTGTCCTTGATCGCAGTTGAGATATCGCCCCATTCGGATTTCAGGCCCGTGTCGTCCATGAGCGTGGCCGAACCGTCATCGGAAAATTCTAGACCGGTGATCTGGCTGGTGACGGCCACGCCAGCGCCATCGTCCAGCGCGGTCACACTGGACGTGTAGGTCGGCGCATCGGTCGCGTAGGTTTCAGGGAGATCATCGTAGGGATCTGCAGGGGTCGTTGGTCCGACCGGATTGATCCAATCGCCCCAAGTGTCGTCGCGCTGCCCGCCAACCGGTCCCGCGGCTAGAAGAAAGCGCCCTTCGGTGGCTGAGGTGACGTCCAGTGCTTCAATCGATCCGGTTCCCTTTGAACCTTCGACCACGACGTAGAGACCGTCGAAATGCTTGACTGCGCTGCCAAACGGGTTGGAATCGGAGGGCAGATTGGGGACGATGATCTTGGCAAAGCCGCTGACAACGGAGGCGTCGGGAAACAGAGTAGGCAGAACTTCGTCGGGCTGCTGCACTGAGATTGCCAGTTCGACAATGCCTTCTTCAACGACCTGCCCCTTGTCGGTGATCGTGTAGTGGCCGTAGATCGCGATGGAGGCGATGAACACTTCGTCGGTGATCAGGAAGCCGCCATAATTGACCACATCGGGCAGGGCGGAAAGCTGCGTGCCGATATAGGAATCAGGCAAGCGGGCAATGAGCGCGCCGAATTGAGCGGAACCATTTGGCCCCATGATCGGTTCGCTGAAGTAGTTCGTTTCGGTTCCGCTGAAAGTCGGGGCGGTTTTGAACGTGGCGATGACGGTTTCATCAGAGCCACTGAAAATTACACTATCGCTCACGTACAGGGCCATGACGTCATCCTTACTCAATGAAGAAGGTATGATTGGCAAATATACTTATGGCAAGCGACTGAAATTCGAGAGGGGCGGGGCAACTGGCCGCGATCCGATGGACACCCCTGCTTTCGCAGGGGTGTCCCGGTGGATCAGATGCGTTCGATGATGATTGCCGGGGCCATGCCGCCCGCCGCGCACATCGTGACGAGGCCGTAGCGCCCGCCCGAGCGTTCGAGTTCATCGAGCGCGGTGCCGATGAGGATCGAGCCGGTCGCGCCGATCGGGTGGCCGAGGGCCATGGCGCCGCCGTTGATGTTCACCTTGGCGCGGTCCAGCTCCAGATCGCGGATGAACTTTTCAGCGACAACGGCGAAGGCTTCGTTGATTTCCCAGACGTCGATGTCGTCCTTGGTCAGGCCAGCCTTGGCCAGCACTTTCTTCGCGGCCGGGACCGGCGCGTTGAGCATCAGCGTTGGGTCATCGCCCTGGTTGGCATAAGCGACGATGCGGGCGCGCGGCTTCAGCCCATGCTTTTCGGCGTAGGCGGGCGAGGTGATGAGGAGGGCTGCCGCGCCATCGACGACGCCCGACGAGTTGCCCGCGTGGTGGACGGGCTTGATGTCCACATCCGGATAGCGGCGGTTGATCTGCCCCCGGAAGGTCATCCCGCCGCCGAGATCGAAGTCCATCATCCCGGCGAACGCGGGCTTGAGGCTGGCGAGGCCTTCAGCGGTGGTTTCGGGGCGGGGGAATTCCTCGCGGTCCAGAGCGACGGTGCCGTCTTCGTTGAGCACGGGCACGACCGACTTGTTGAAACGGCCTTCCTTGATCGCGACATCTGCGCGCTGCTGGCTGACAAGCGCGAGGGCATCGAGCGCTTCGCGGTCAATACCCTCGATTGTGGCGATGGCATCGCCGCAGATGCCCTGATGCGATTGCGGGTGCAGCGCATCGAGCGCCGCGTTGCCCGAACCCATCAGGCGCGGCGGGAAGCCGGCGTTGGCGTTGGCCGCGGCATGCGCCGCAGTGAAGCTCATCATTTCGGTGCCGCCTGCAATCACGCAATCTTCCATGCCCGACATGACCGTGGCCGCGGCAAGGTTCACCGAGGTGATGCCGCCGCCGCAGAACCGATCAAGCGTGGTGCCGCTGGCGCTGATATCGAAGCCTGCTGCCAGCGCGGCCATGCGGCCCAGATCGCCGCCCTGCTTGTCGACCTGGCTGGAAGTCGACCAGATGATGTCGTCCACGGTCGAGGTGTCGAGCTTGTTGCGCTCGGCGATGGCCTTCATCACCGTGGCGGCGAGGTGTTGCGGGTGCAGGTGCGACAGGGCGCCCTTGCCGGGCTTGCCAACCCCGCGCGGGGTGCGGACGGCATCGATGATATAGGCTTCGGCCATTGTGACTCTCCCAAGTGTCTTAATCGAACGGTTAAGCCGGTGCAGGGCCTTGTGCAAGGGGGAAGGTTGGCGGCTGGATCAGGCTTCGGCAGCCTTGGCCAGCGCTTCTGCCTCCGCTGCGGCGGCGCTCGCTTCCTCGATCAGCAGGCGCAGGGCCTTGGCCGTATCTGCCATGAGGCGCGCGCTGGGTGGCCGTTCCTGATTGGCGAACCGGCGCAGCGCGCGTTCATCGATGCCGAGGCGGCGCGAGGCCGCAGTGGTGCCGCCGAACACCTGAATGCAGTGCGCCAGATGGTCTGCCAGATCTTGCTGCGAGGAAGCGGTCATTGTTGTCCTTTCGCCCTGCGGGGAAAGGGCCGTATAGAAGCATTCATGACCATTGCGGAAGATGATCAGGCCCTGAGCCGCGCGCAGCGGCGCGCGCTGCGCCGGATCTACAACGGGCGGACGGTGCCGATCGTGATCGAGGGCAGGCCCTTCCTGACGTTCCGGGAGGCAAGGGACTGGCTTCATGCGCTGTCTGCCCCCGCGCGGGATGCTGCTTGCGCGGCAATGCTGGCGCAAGCGAAATAGTGGGGCTGGCGCAGGCGAAATAGCGCCCTACTCGACAGCGCGGGCCCATCGACCTTATGCTGCGCGTTCCTAATAAGCTTGAGGAGACACGCCGTGCTGCATGCTGACCTTTTGGAGCAAGCCCGGAGCCTTGAGCCGCAGATCACGGCGCTCAGGCGCGCGATCCATGCCGAACCGGAACTGGGGCTGCATACGCCGCTGACCTCGGCCAAAGTGCGCGCCGCGCTGGCGCATTTGCCGCTGACCTGGCGCGAGGGGCCTTCGACGACGGGGCTGGTGGCGACCTTGAAGGGCGGCGCGGGGGCCGGAAGGCGCGTGCTGCTGCGCGGGGATATGGATGCGCTGGAAATGCCCGAGGAGACGGGGCTGGAGTTCGCCTCGCAATTTGCCGGGCGGATGCATGCCTGCGGGCACGACGCGCACACCGCGATGCTGGCGGGGGCGGCAGAATTGCTCTGCGCGCGGGCGGAGACATTTGCGGGTGAAGTGCAGTTCATGTTCCAGCCGGGCGAGGAAGGGCACCACGGCGCGCGCTTCATGATCGAGGACGGGCTGCTGGAGCCGCGCGCCAACGCTGCCTTTGCGCTGCACATCATGCCCAACAGCCCGCACGGGATCGTGGCGGGGAAGGCGGGGCCGCTGCTGGCTTCGGCGGACCGCTTCGAGATTACCGTGGCGGGGGACGGCGGCCATGCCTCGATGCCGCACGATACGCTCGATCCCATTCCGGTGGCCTGCGAGATCGTCAGCGCGCTTCAGGCGATGGTGACGCGCAAGTTTTCCGTAGCCGATCCGGTGGTGGCAACGGTTTCCAAGATCGCGGCGGGGACGGCCTACAACGTGATCCCCGATACGGCGCATCTGCTGGGCACGATCCGCACGCTTTCGGCGGCCAGCCGCGCGAAGCTGCACGAGGCGCTGCCGAAGCTGGCGGAGCATATTGCCGCAGCGCATGGGCTGACGGCGACGACGGTGATCACGCCGGGCTTCCCGGTGACGGTGTGCGATGCGCGCGCGGTCGATCTGGGGGCCAAGGTGGCGGAGGAACTGACAGGCTCGTTTCACCGGCTTTCGCATCCGATCATGGGCGCAGAAGACTTTGCCTATGTGCTGGAGCAGACGCCGGGCGCGATGTTCTTTCTGGGCGTGGCGCCGCAAGGGGCGGACTGGAAGAGCTGCTGTTCGATCCATTCGACGCGGATGATGCTGGATGAAAGCGTGATGCCGCTGGGCAGCGCCATGCTGGCGGGCTGTGCGGAGCGGTTTCTCGGCGAAGGATTTGCGGAAGGTGCAATTCTTTCGTCTTGATCGGGTGGCATTGCCGCAACGCATCTGACAGGGACTCTCCATGGAAAACCGGGTTCTGCCGCTCAGCGGCATTCACAACTTTCGCGACTACGGCGGCTATCAGGCGCGCGGCGGCATATTGCGCGCGGGGCACTTGTGGCGTTCGGGGCATCATTTCGGCGCGACGGCGGATGATCTTGATGCGGTGCACCGGATCGGCATTGCGCGGGTGATCGACCTGCGGGGAGATAGCGAGCGGGCGGAATATCCCTGCCTGCGCCATGAGCAATTTGCCGGGCATGTGGTGTTTCACCCCGGCGAGACGGCGAGCGAGCGCGGCGGCTCTGCGCATGGCGAGGCGGCGGAAGGCATCCGCACCGCAGACGAAGCGCGCGATGCGATGGTCAAGCTCTATGCCCGCCTGCCGTTTCGCCCGGTGCTGGTGGGCACGTTCCGGCTCTATCTGCAGACCTTGGCCGAAGATCATGGGCCGAGCTTGCTGCACTGCTTTGCCGGCAAGGACCGCACCGGCGTTGGCGCGGCGGTGGTGCACCGACTGCTGGGCGTGCATGGCGATGATGTGATGGCGGATTACCTGCTCACCAACACGGCGGGCAATTCCGAGGCGCGGATCGCGGCGGCGGCGGTGAGTGTGCGCGCAAGCTTCGGGCCGAAGATGGACGACGCGGCGCTGCGCACGATCATGTCGGTCCAGCCGGAGTTTCTGGAAAGCGCCTTCGCCGCGATGGAACGCGAGCACGGGACGTTCGCGGCTTATGCCGAGGCGGTGCTTGGCGCGGATGCGGCGCTTGTCGCGCGGCTGGAAGAGCGGTTGGTGGTGTGAGGGGCAGCCAAAAGTTGCGGATCAGGTAGCCGCTTTTGGTGGTCAGCGGTCGTTACGCTCAGGCACCAGATTGTGGCAGGCTGAACTTCCTGCCGGCAAAAAATTCACTGAAAAGTGTCCGCACCTGCCCT
>JAIXYF010000067.1 GCA_027490345.1 Novosphingobium sp. | reverse complement strand
TGATGCTCAAGGCCCCGGGTTGCATCGAGCACGAGCACGACGACTTCGGCAAAATCGATGGCGCGGCGCGCATCCGCGACCGACATCTTCTCCAGCTTTTCGACGACCTGCGCCTTCTTGCGCATCCCCGCCGTGTCGATCAGCCGCACCGGGCGATAGCCATCGCGCGCGGGATCGAACCATTGCCAATCAATCGCGATGGAATCGCGCGTGATCCCGGCCTCAGGCCCAGTCAGCAGCCGGTTTTCGCCGAGCAGCTTGTTGATGAGGGTGGATTTGCCCGCGTTCGGCCGCCCAACGATGGCAAGCTTGAGGACCGATTCGGGATCGAACTCCTCTTCGTCCTCGCCTTCCGGCAGCGCATCATCGCCGGGGGCATCGTCCGCCTCGCCCTCGATATGCGGGCGCAGTGCCTCGAACAGAGCGGCAAGGCCCTGCCCATGCTCGGCCGAAAACGCCACAGGCTCACCAAAGCCAAGCGCAAAGGCATCATAGAGCCCCGGATCGCCCGCGCGGCCTTCGGCCTTGTTGGCCACGAGCACGATGGGAATGCGGCTGGAGCGCAGATAGCGCGCAATTTCGGCGTCCAGCGGGGTAACCCCGGCGCGCGCATCGATCACGAACAGCGCCACATCCGCGCCCACCAGCGAGGCTTCGGTCTGCTGGCGCATCCGCCCCGGCAGCGTCTCGGCATCAAGGTCTTCCCAGCCCGCCGTATCGACAATGGTGAACGCCATGCCGAGCAGACTGGCATCGCCAAAGCGCCGGTCACGCGTCACGCCTGGCTGATCATCGACCAGCGCCAGCTTCTTGCCGACCAGCCGATTGAACAGCGTGGATTTGCCCACATTGGGACGGCCAATGATGATAACCTGAGGCAGCATGGCTTTCCCGTGGCCCCATCGGGCGCGGAACGCAAGCAGGACTGTGACCGTGAAATCGGGCCGGTCCGGCAAAATGCTGCGTCCTAACCCGGCGTTAACCAGGGACGCGAGATCGGCTTTAACCACCGCGCGGCAAATACCATGGCATGAGCCGCAGCCTTTTACCTCTTGCGATCCTGTCCGTGCTGGCGGCGTTTTCAGCCCCGGCCACGGCGCGCCCGGTAGCGCCAGACCCGGCAGTAGCCATCGATGAGCGCGAACTGGCAGGCACGCGCGACTTCGCCCTGCCCTATATCCAGTGCGTGCCCTATGCCCGCAAGGTTTCGGGCATCCAGTTGTTCGGCGATGCGCATACCTGGTGGGATCAGGCCGCGGGCCGCTATGCGCGCGGCGCCCGTCCCAAAGCCGGCGCGGTCATGGCGTTTCGCCCGCACGGCGCGATGGAGCTGGGCCATGTTGCCGCCATCAGCCGCGTGATTGATGCGCGCACAGTGCTGCTTCGCCATGCCAACTGGTCGCCCATCGACGGACGGCGCGGCCAGCTGGAAGACAATGTCCGCGCGGTCGATGTCTCGGAAGCGAACGACTGGAGCGAAGTGCGCGTGTGGTATGCCCCGCTCGGCGCCCTTGGCAGCACGCACTGGCCGGTCGAAGGCTTTATCTACAATCGCTCGGCATCAAGGACACCCGCGCCGAACGAACGCCTGACAGTGCTGACGTCTGCAGATGTGCGGGGAACAGAAGCGCGGCCAGGAGCTTCGCGGGCAGCAAAAGCTGCCTACACCTCGCGCATCGGCCCCGATTTCCTGAAAGGGATTGTTCCGGAAACCAGCCGGACGGCGCCACGCAAGGCGCCCGCACAGCGCGAAGGATCAGCTGCAGCAACTGCGCCGTTGGCCGGACTGAAGCACGATCCGATCGGCCGGATCATCGCCAGCCGCCTGCGCTGAAAGCAAGGCGCGGGAAAGCCCGGCGCGGGGAGCCCCCGCCGGGAAGCGCTGCAGCCTTAGAGCTTCGCGACAGGCGCGTCCTCGCCCAAATCCTCGTACCATGCCTCAACCGGGCCGGAGAGCTTGAGCGTGAGGGGATTGCCCTTGCGGTCCATGGTCTTGCCTGCCTGCACGCGCACCCAGCCTTCGGAGATGCAATACTCCTCGACATTGCGGCGCACCGTGCCCTTGAAGCGGATACCAATGCCCCGGCGCAGCTTCTCCGCATCGAAGAAGGGGCTGCGCGGATTGATCGCCAGATGATCGGGCGGCACATCTGCGCCAGCAGCGGGAGCGCTAACCTCAGGAGCGTCAACAGAGGGAGCAGGGACGGCGGTTTCGGGTGCGCCGGAATCGATGGGGTTTGCGTCTTCGGTCATGAGAGCCGCAAATATCTTGATCCCCCCACTTGTCAATCAAGCCCCGCCATGGCAGAGGCCCGCGCCTGTCTGGCAGCCATGTCATGCGCATGGCCCCGCCGCACGGGCGCGTAGCTCAGTGGTAGAGCACACCCTTCACACGGGTGGGGTCGCAGGTTCAATCCCTGCCGCGCCCACCACCGGCCCAGCCGGTGGCCCTGCCTCCTTACAATCCCACTGGCATTTCCTGCGGCCCGGGCGGCGCATCGGGCACTTCCACCTTCACGCGCCCGGCTTCCACCCGCACCGCAAACGTGCGCAAATCGGGATAGGCGCCGCCGAGGCATTTGCCGGTCAGCACATCGAAGCGTGCGCCGTGGAGCGGGCACATCACCGCGCCGCGCCGCACCCGGCCCGGGGATAGCAGCGCAGCCTGGTGCGTGCAGCGATCGTTCACCGCGCGGTAGGTGCCGTCGTCGGCGCGCAGCACCAGCACGTGCCAGCCGCCGAGCCGCACCGCCAGCTTGCCCTCGGCCGGGAATTCGGCCTCGGCCGTCAGATCATGCCATGAAGTGCTCATGCCCTCGTTCATTCCTTCGCTGCCCACCATTCTTCCATCATCGGCGTGATCGCGCGCGCCACCAGTTCGATCACCGGGCTGCCGGGCTTCGAAAGATAAGCTATCGCGCCGTGGCCCTGATCGGCAGGCGCGCCGCCCAGCACCAGTTCCCAGCCATCTGCCAGCATTGCCGCCGCGCTGTCTGCCACCGAATCGACCCACACGCCAAGGTGCGAAGGGCCGATGGCGCGCATCGCATCATAGGCGCTGCCCGGCACGCTTTCGATCAGTTCCATGCGCAGCGGCCCCTGATGCGAATAAACCACGCGCAGCTTGGCATCGCGCTGCTCGCCTGCCGCATTCCACACCGGCATCGGATCAAAGGTGCGCACCGGGGTCCAGGTGCAGCCCATCGTCGCGGTGAATTGCGCCATCGCCGCCTCCAAATCGTCGACAATCACGCCGTGGTGAAAGATACCTGCCAAAATCTCCATCGCCTTCGCTCCCATATAGCCCACCACTGGCAAGCAAGAATCTGTTTTAAAATACAAAAATTTGCCAACGCGCGCTCGAAAACCATTACTTTACAAGCATACATGAATGTTTTTAAACAGTCCATGGAACCCCGTCGTTCCGGGAGAGAGTCCTATGTCCGAAGCGCTCACCGTGCAGTCCGATCTGGCGCCCTCCGATCTGGCCAAGCCGCCTGCCGACGATCTGGCACGCATGACGTGGGAACGCGAGCGGGCTGGCCCGCCTGCCGGTTTCCCCGCGCTGCCCTCGATTCCCGGCGGCCGCTATGTCGATCCTGCCTTCCTTGAACTGGAAGAACAGGGGATGTGGCAGAAATCGTGGCTCTATGCCGGTCATGTCGATCAACTGCCCGAGCCCGGCTCCTGGTTCCTCTGCCGCAATACCGGTTCTCCCGTCATCGTCACCCGCACGCTTTCGGGTGACATCCGGGCATACTACAACACGTGCCAGCACCGCGGTGCACCTCTCGTAAAGGAGGAGAGCGGCACATCGCGCGGGTTCGTGTGCGGCTATCACGGCTGGTCCTATACGCTGGAAGGCAAGCTGACGGCGGTGCGCGACCGGCGCGATTTTGCGGAAGGGTTCGACTTTTCCTGCCATTCGCTGAGCCAGGTGCGCTGCGAACTGCTCGGCAGCCTGATCTTCCTCAACGCCGATCCGAACGCCGAACCACTGATCCAGCACATCGGCCCGATGGCGGCGGAACTCGAACAGCTCCAGCTTGAAAAGCTGCGCCTTGTGGACAGCCGGAGCTACGAGACCGACTGCAACGTCAAGGTGCTGCTCGATGCGTTCCTTGAGGTCTATCATCTGAAGTCGATCCACGAAAACACGGTGGACCGCTTCCTCGATCACCGCGCGATGATCGTCACGCTCTGGCCCAATGGCCACAGCCGCATGGCGACGCCGAACAGGCGCGAGGGCTGGACCGATCCGGGCACCAAGGGCATGCCTGAAATCCCCACGATTTCGGAATTCGTGGCGAAGAATAACGTCAGCTACTCGATCTACCCCAACTTCGTGATGCCGCCCGCCCCCACCGGCATTCCGCTGCTGCAATTCTGGCCGATGGGGCCGAACAAGACCCGCGTGGTCTCCACATGGCTT
>JAIXYF010000094.1 GCA_027490345.1 Novosphingobium sp. | reverse complement strand
CGGCAGCTGGTCGGGGTTGAGCCACACCGCGCCGGACATGGTCTTGCCCATCTTGCCGCCGTCCGCGGTGGTGATCAGCGGCGTGGTGACGCCGTACACCTCGGTGCCGTCGACGCGGCGCGACAGCTCGATGCCGTTGACGATGTTGCCCCACTGGTCCGATCCGCCCATCTGAAGGCGGCACCCGGCGGTGAGCGCCAGTTCGCGAAAATCGTAGGCCTGCAAAATCATGTAGTTGAATTCGAGGAACGTCAGCGGCTGTTCGCGTTCGAGCCGGAGCTTGACCGAATCGAAGGTCATCATTCGGTTGATCGTGAAGTGCGGGCCTACGGTGCGCAGCAGATCGACATAGCCAAGCTTGCCCAGCCAGTCGTCATTGTCGACCATCACCGCGTCGGTCGGGCCATCGCCAAACGTGAGCAGCTTTTCGAACACAGTGCGGATCGAGGCGATATTGGCCTTGATATCATCGCTGGTGAGCATCCGGCGGCTCTCGTCCTTGCCCGAAGGATCGCCCACTTTGGTGGTGCCGCCGCCCATCAGCACGATCGGCTTGTGCCCGGCCTGCTGGAGGCGGCGCAGCATCATGATCTGCACCAGGCTGCCAACATGGAGCGATGGCGCGGTGGCATCGAAGCCGATATAGCCGGGCACGATCTGCTTGGCCGCCAGCGCATCGAGGCCGTGGGCATCGGTGACTTGGTGGATATAGCCACGCTCGCTGAGCAGGCGGAGGAGCGACGAGGTGTAGGCAGAGGTGTTGTGGTCCATAACGGCTGCGCGCCTAGCACGAAAGATCGGGGCTTGGAAACGTTCGACCTGACCGCGCATTTGGCGCATCCGGCCAAATCCGTGACGGGTGTTGCCGCCCGCATCCTGTCGCTCGATGCCAACTGGCTCACTTTGCGCTGGAAAGTGGAGGGGGCGCAGGCGCTGGTGGTGCCGCCGTTTGCGGGCCGGGTGCGGACGGACGGGTTGTGGCAGGCGACATGCTTCGAGCTGTTCGTAAGGGCGCCGGGCGGGGAGGCGTATTGCGAATTCAACCTTTCGCCCTCCGAACGCTGGGCAGCCTATGATTTTACCGGCTACCGCGCCGGGATGGCTGAACGCGCGGCGGACCGCGCGCCTGTCTCCACGCCGCGCCGGGGCCGGTCGGTGCTGATCTTTGATGCGGCCATCCCGGCAAGCGCGCTGCCGCCGCTGCCCTGGGAATACGGCCTCACCGCCGTGATCGAGGAGGAGGGAGGGAACAAGTCGTACTGGGCCATTGCGCATCCGCCGGAAAAGCCCGATTTCCATGATCCGGCTTGCTTCGCCGGGCGGCTTGCGGCACCGCACGCTTCATGAAATTCGGTATCGATCGCCTGCTGGCAGAGCCAGCCTTGCGCGCGCCGCTGGACGGCAAGCGCGTTGCCCTCGTGGCCCATCCCGCTTCGGTGACGGCGGGGCTCGTCCATTCGCTCGATGCGCTGGCCGCCTGCCCGGGGATCACGCTGACTGCCGCGTTCGGCCCGCAGCACGGCCTGCGCGGCGACAAGCAGGACAACATGGTCGAGACCGAGGACTTCATCGACCCGGCGCTCGGCATCCCGGTGTTCAGCCTCTATGGCGAAGTGCGGCGGCCCACGGCGCGGATGATGGACAGCGCCGATGTGTTTCTGTTCGACCTGCAGGATCTGGGCTGCCGGATCTATACCTTCGTCACCACGCTGCTCTATCTGCTGGAGGCCGCGAGCAAGACCGGCAAGGCGGTCTGGGTGCTGGATCGGCCCAATCCGGCAGGCCGCCCGGTGGAAGGGACCACGCTGCTGGCGGGCTGGGAAAGCTTCGTGGGGGCAGGGCCGATGCCGATGCGCCACGGGCTGACGCTGGGCGAAATGGGCCACTGGTTCGTGGACCACTTCAAGCTCGACGTGGATTACCGCGTGGTGACCATGGAGGGCTGGGAGCCAGAAGGCGCTGGTTTCGGCTGGCCGCAGGATCGGATCTGGATCAACCCTTCGCCCAATGCCGCCAGTCTCAATATGGCGCGCGCCTATGCGGGCACGGTGATGATCGAAGGCGCAACGCTCTCCGAAGGACGCGGCACCACGCGGCCGCTGGAAGTGCTGTTTGGCGCGCCCGATGTGGATGCCAAGGCCGTGCTGGCCGAGATGCAAGCCCTCGCGCCCGAGTGGCTGGCAGGCTGTGCCTTGCGCGAATGCTGGTTCGAACCGACGTTTCACAAGCATGTCGGCAAGCTGTGCAACGCGCTGATGATCCATGCGGAGGGCGGGTTCTACGATCACCACGCTTTCCGGCCTTGGCGCCTGCAAGCCCTCGCGTTCAAGGCAATCCGGCGGCTCTACCCGGAGTATCCGCTGTGGCGCGATTTTCCGTATGAGTACGTCACCGACAAGCTGGCGATTGATGTGATCAACGGCGGGCCGGGCCTGCGCACGTGGGTGGATGATCCCGCCAGCACCGCGGCGGATCTTGAAGCGCTGGCCGGGCCGGATGAGGCAGCTTGGGCGAAGGCGCGCACGCCGTTCCTGCTCTATTGAGCGGTGCAGGCCGCGTTGCATGAGCCTTCCTTAAGTCTTTTTCGCTAAGTCCTGATGCTGATCGACCATCAGGGTGATTTTGTGACCTGCAACCACTGTGCCTCCACCGGCGCCGACCATCTGTTCCGGGCCAAGGGCTATGATTTGGTGCGCTGCTGCGGCTGCGGGCTCGCCTATATTGCCAATCCGCCGAGCGCGGAGGAGCTGAAAGTGCTCTATTCGGCGGGCGCTTCGTATCACGCGGCGCTGTGCGATCCGGCGAGCGAGACCTTCGCGACGCAGGACCGCATCGCGGTGCGCCATCTGGCTGAGACATTGAGGGGCGTAAAAAGCGGGCGTCTGCTCGATGTGGGCTGCTCGATCGGGCAGTTTGCGGCGCGGGCGAAGGATGCCGGGTTTGCTGCGAGCGGTCTGGAAATGAACGAGGCGAGCGCCGCCTTTGCACGATCGCACTACGGGCTGGAAGTGGCGGAAGGCACGATCCACGATGCGCCGCAAGCGGCCGGATCGCTGGATGCGCTCACGATGTTCGATGTGATCGAGCATGTGCCTGATCCGCTGGGCGATTTGCGCAAGGCGTTTGACCTCCTCGCGCCAGGCGGCAGCGTCGTGCTTTCGACCCCGAATATCGACGGGCTGTTTCCGAAGGCTTCGCTGCCGATTGCCAAGAAGCTGGACTATTGGCCGCACCCCGAGCCGCCGTACCATCTCTATCAGTTTTCGGCGAAGACGCTTGGGGCCATGCTGGAAAAGGCTGGCTTTGCAGTGACTTCGACGCGGCACTTCGCCATCGATCTGGCCTATACCTTCGGCCAGATGCAGACCTTGCTGAAGATGCCGAAGCGCCTCGCCTATGCCGGGCTGTTTGCCCCGCTGGCCGCTGTCGGCCCGATGCTGGGCGCTGGCGACTGGATCTATGTGACGGCGCGCAAGGCCGCCTGACCCCTCGGGCCGCCTGACCCCTCGGGCCGGTTGACAGTTTGCCGTGTTCGCCCGACCTGTGATCCTTGAAGGAGAACAGGCATGGTCGAAGCCAAGTGGAACGGCGCGGTTATCGCGCGCAGCGATGAGACGGTCGTGGTCGAAGGCAACCACTATTTCCCGCTGGAAGCCGTGGAGGCCGCCGTGCTGAAGCCCAGCGCGACGACGAGCGTGTGCGGATGGAAAGGCACCGCGCAGTATTACACGCTGGTGGTGGACGGCGCGGAAAACCGCGATGCGGCGTGGTTTTACGCCGAACCGAAGGAAAAGGCAGCGGCGATCAAAGGCCGTGTGGCGTTCTGGAAGGGTGTTACGGTGGGGTAGTCACCCCTCCGACCTGCCTTGGGCAGGCCACCTCCCCATTTGTGCCTTCGGAAAAAATGGGGAGGATATTGGGGATCAGGCGTCCTGCGCCAGCCATTCTTCAAGGTACTTGATCGAATAATCGCCATCGAGGAAGCGCGGGTCTGTCAGCAGCTTCTGGTGGAGGGGGATCGAGGTTTTCACGCCGCCGATGACCATTTCCTCCAGCGCGCGCTTCAGGCGCATGATGCAGCCTTCGCGGGTGCGGCCGTAGACGATGAGCTTCGCGATCATCGAATCGTAATAAGGCGGAATGCGGTATCCGGCATAAAGCCCGCTATCGACGCGCACATGCATGCCGCCGGACGCGTGATAATTGGTGACGAGGCCGGGTGAGGGGGTGAAATTGAACGGGTCTTCCGCGTTGATGCGGCACTCGATCGCGTGGCCCTTGAACTCGATCTCTTCCTGTTTGACCGAAAGCGGCTTGCCATCGGCAATGCGGATCTGTTCGCGCACGAGATCGACGCCGGTGATCGCCTCGGTGACGGGATGCTCCACCTGCAGGCGGGTGTTCATTTCGATGAAATAGAACTCGCCGTTTTCCCAGAGGAACTCGATCGTGCCCGCGCCGCGATAACCCATGTCGGCCATGGCTTTGGCCACGATGCCGCCCATGCGATCACGCTCTGCGGCCGAAATGACCGGAGAGGGCGCTTCTTCCAGCACCTTCTGGTGGCGGCGCTGGAGCGAGCAATCGCGTTCGCCCAGATGGATGGCATTGCCATTGCCATCGCCGAACACCTGGAATTCGATATGGCGCGGATTGCCGAGGTACTTCTCGATATAGACCGTGGCATCGCCGAACGCGGCCTTGGCCTCGCTCCCCGCTTGCTGGATCAGTGTTTCGAGCTGGTCCGGGCTGTTGCACACTTTCATGCCGCGCCCGCCGCCGCCCGAAGCCGCCTTGATGATCACCGGATAGCCAGCCGCCTCGGCAATCGCCTTGGCTTCGGCAATATCGGACACTGCGCCGTCTGATCCCGGCACCAGCGGCAGTCCGAGCGCGCCAGCAGTGCGCTTTGCCTCGATCTTGTCACCCATGGTGCGGATATGTTCGGGCTTGGGCCCGATCCACGTGATCCCGTGCGCTTCTACGATATCGGCGAACTTGGCGTTCTCCGATAGGAAGCCATAGCCGGGATGAATCGCGTCAGCATGGGTGATCTCGGCCGCCGAGATGATCGCGGCCATGTTGAGATAGCTGTCCTTCGCGGCGGGCGGGCCGATGCAGACGGCGTGGTCTGCCAGGCGCACGTGCATCGCGTCGGCATCGGCGGTGGAGTGCACCGCGACCGTCTCGATCCCCATTTCATGCGCGGCGCGGTGAATGCGCAGCGCGATTTCGCCGCGGTTGGCGATCAGCAGGCGGG
>JAIXYF010000467.1 GCA_027490345.1 Novosphingobium sp. | reverse complement strand
TTCCTGCGGCTCGTAGGGCTTGGCCAGATAATCATCGACTCCGGCATCAAGCCCCTCGATCCGGTTTTCGCTGCGCCCCAGCGCGCTGAGCATCAGCACCGGTGTGCCCACGCCAGCCGCGCGCAAACGCGAGACGATAGCGAGGCCATCGAGATCGGGTAGCATCCGATCGAGAATGATCACGTCGAACGCTTCGGCACCGGCACGCTGCAGGCCGCCCATCCCGGTCATTTCCCAGGCCAGCCGGTCGCCCTCGGCAAAGACCAACGCCTGCACGGCATCGGCAGCGCGCGGATCGTCCTCGACATAGAGGATGCTCAGATTGCCCATCAGCTTTGCCCCCGGATGATCCCGCCGCACCATTCCTGCCGGAATACCATGCTGCAAGGACCATTGTATCCGGCGTGACTATTCACGCCGGACGGCGGCCTGACAACTGCCCGCTTGGCGATAGCGTTCAGCGCATATCCTCGACCGAAACCCAGCCCTTGGTTCCGAAGCTATCGCTGACTTCGATCAGCAGCCCGGTGCGCTGGCCAGTGGGGGTGAGCGACGTGCCTGCCCGCACGGTGCGCAGCGCTGCAGATTTCTTGTCAGCCGCTGCAAACATTTTCGTATCGACCGCAGTGACAGCAGCCGCAGGCGCGGCGGCCACCGGAGCGGGCGCCGCAACAGGCGCCGGTGCCGGAACCAGCGCGGCCAGCCCCGGGCCTTGCGCGGCAAGGCCGTTGAACGCCTTGATGAAAGCCTCGATCAGCATCTGGCCGTCCTTGTTTCCGGCATAGGCGGCGCCGGTTGCGCCATTGGCCACAGCCCCGATCGTGCCGCCGCCGCCACCGAACGAGATCGAGGTTTTCTTCACCTCGCCCGCGCCCGAGGCGATCGTCTGCCCATTGGCCGGGCTGATCAGGCGGATACCGGCGGCAATGACCTTCTTCTTGCCGCCAAAGCCGCCAAGCATGCCCAGCATCGATCCGCCGCCGGGAATGCCGCGCACCAGACCGCTGGCCGCACCCGAACGCACGAGGCCTTCCATCGCCACGCCCTTGGCCGTCTCGATCGACTTGTCGACCTCTTCCTTATCACCCGCGATCACGTTCATCAGGAATGTGGCAGGCTTGCCGCTGGCCGGATCGTGAACCGCAAAGCAGCCGGATTCGCGCGCCATCGCGGCGATCAGTTCACGCGGGGAGCTGAGGCCATACTTGGTCCAGCCTTGCGTATCGCCATCGACCAGCGCAACCGAACCGTAGGCCGACTCGCACTTCGTCAGCGCCACCGGCGGCTCCTTGTCGGCAGCCTGCGCTGTTAGCGGAATGCCGCCCAGCACACCGGCAGCAAGGGCAAAGAACGCAATAAACCGTGGCTTGGAAAACATGACAGACACCCCTGCTTCAAACGGCCGCAGCATGGCGGCGGCATCGGGATGACTGTGCCCGCAGGCGCAGCACGCGCCCACACAACAGTGCCGTCATGCCTGTGACAAGTGCTGTTAGGAGCGGCCCTGCGCGACGCCGGGACTGATCGGGTGGGCGTGGTCTGACGCCCGGCGCGCTATTCTTGCTCAGGCTCCGCGGTCCGGTAATCACCGAACGCCCCATCGCGCGCATCGAGCGCGCCGCGCACGTCCCCTGCGCGAAAGCCCGCGAAAGTCTGCTTCGAAGCGTCGGTCGTCATCGCGAGGGCCTGCATTTCGGTTCCCGCCCGGATGGCAGCACGCAGCCCCATCGCTTCCATGGCCCGGTGCACCGAGCGCTTGTTGATCTGCTGCACCTCGGGCGGGATCTGCGCGATCCGCTCCGCGATCTTGAGCACTTCGCTTTCCAGATCGGCGGCCGGAAACACCCGGTTGGCAAAGCCCACGCGCACCGCTTCGTGGGCCGAGAGCGCATCGCCGGTCAGCATCTGCTCCATCGCCGAGCGAAAACCGCACAGCCAGGGATGAAACTGGGTATCGGGCGGGCTCATCCCGCGCACCGGCGGATAGCCGATCTGCGCATCATCACCGAGATAGACGAGGTCGCACGCGGCGGCGAGTTCAGTGGCCCCGGCCAGGCACCACCCATGCACTTGCGCAACCACGGGTTTGGCCAGATCCCAGATCCGGAACACCCCTTCGGCGACATGGCGCGGCCAGAACCCGGCGCCGCCCGCCGTGTGATAGGGCGGCGGCTGCGTGGCGGCCTCTGGCGAAAGGTCATAACCTGCAGAGAAGCACGAGCCGGCGCCGCGCAGGACAATGACCCGAACCTCCGCATCCCGGTCAGCCGCTTCGAGCGCGGCAAACAGCTGCCGCCGCAGATCGTTCGAAAGCGCATTGCGCTTCTCCGGGCGGTTCAGCGTCAACCGGCGGATGCCGGGTCGCGGCGTGTCGCTCAGCACCAGCGGCGGGGACGCGGTTTCCATGGCAGCAGCTCCAGTACGGTCAGAAAATGGTGTAGCCCGCATCGAGCACGATGCTGTCTCCGGTGTGAAAGCGCGCGGCATCCGAGGCGAGGTAGACCGCAATCCCGCCGAAGTCCTTCGGCTCCATCCACTGCCGGAAAGGCACGCGGGAAATCACCTGCCGGTTGAACTTTTCGTCCGCCTGCGCGGCCTCGGTCATTTCGCTGATGGTCCACCCCGGCAGCACCGCATTGGCGCGCACGCCGTAGCGGGCAAATTCCACCGCTGTTGCCCGTACCAGCGAGCAGAGGGCGCCCTTGGCCGTGCCATAGGCCTGATTGCGCGCCGCGCCGTGGATCGCCGAAGTCGAGGAGATCGCGATCAATGATCCGCCCGGATCGCCCGCTTCGGCGCGCGCCTTCGTATGCTTGCACGCCTCACGCAGCGTGAAGAACACACCGTCCAGGTTGACCGCCATGACCTTGCGCCATTGCTGGGTCGGAAACTCCGCAAAGGGCGCCCCGCCGCCCACGCCCGCATTGGCCACCACCGTATCGATCCGGCCAAACTGCGCGATGGCCTTGTCCATGGCAGCGATCACGGCGTGTTCGTCGGACACATCGACGATCTCGCTGGCAATGTGCTGCCCAGTGGCCTCCAGCCGGCTTTTGGCCGCCGCGTTCTTCGCCGCATTCGTTCCCCAGATGATGACCGACGCACCCGCCTGCGCGAGCGCCTCGGCCATGCCGAGGCCGATGCCGCCGTTCCCGCCGGTGATAAGCGCAACTTTCCCGCCAAGATCAAACGGCTGATAGGCCATTGCGGTGCCTCCTCTCCTCGCGCTCGCCGGGCGCCTGACACGGCAAGGTCTCCCACCCTGCCGGGCCCGTCCACTTCTGCAATTTGCTAGGGAGGGCGGCTGCGGCTATTGGCTGGCTTGCAGCGGGGCGGCATAGACCTGCCCCCGGCAATCTATGTCGCCAGCACCCGGGTCTTGTGGATTTGTCCCGCCGGGCACGGTCAGCGGATTACGGCCCAGCACCACAAGATCGGTCAGAGCCGTTCGTCGCACCACACCTGCCGCTGCGGTATCAAGCTTTCGCT
Source organism: Novosphingobium sp. (assembly GCA_027490345.1). Classification (GTDB taxonomy): domain Bacteria; phylum Pseudomonadota; class Alphaproteobacteria; order Sphingomonadales; family Sphingomonadaceae; genus Novosphingobium. The sequence goes on along the minus strand of JAIXYF010000467.1, from coordinate 11,381 downwards.
GTCGCCGGAATTGGGCCCCCAGACGATGCATCTGCGCGCATACTGATTGAGCCCGCCGCTGCTACAGTCTGACTAAGTCAGACAGGCGGCTAACGGAAAACACGGGAATTTTCGCGAGGTTTCGGCCTAATTCCCACGATCCCAAACTTGGAGGTGGCGGAGCGGCAGGGAATTGGATTTATCTTGGAGTGCGATGCCATCACGGCCTCTGTCAGGGGGGTCGCCGCGCAGGATGACTTCGAAGGCGCGCGGCTCGACCACACCGGACAGACCCAGTCCCCGAGGCTCTCATCAGTGCTGGATTAAAATCCCGTGGCAGGCCAGCCCTTCTTCAGTTTAGTAGCACGCCGGTCTGGGATCAGACAATGCCGGCAAAGGGCGTATCCACCACATCAGTTCGCTTCTATTGCTTGAACGCTCTTCCAATCTGATCCATCAACGGCTTAAAGATGTAATGCATAAAAGATGTCGATCCAGTTTGAATGTATGCTTCAACAGGCATACCAATCGACATCTTGTTAAAACCAACCTTTTCAAACTTATCATTTAAAACTGCAACCCTAACACGATAGAATGGTTGCCCAGTACGCGCATCTTCAGCAAGATCGGGTGATATAAATGTTACGGTTCCGTCGAATTCCGGCGCCTGAGCTGCCTGAATTGTCGAGAATTTCAGCGTAACACGCTGACCGACTTTGATCTGATCGACATCACTGGGATTTACACGGACATCTGCGATTATGTTGTCATCAGACGGTACAATCCGAAGAATTGTCTGACCGGGCGGGACAGCGCTTCCAGGAGTAATAAAGGCAATAGAATCCACAAGACCATCTTGAGGAGCGCGAATTTTGGACCGATCGAGGACATCATTGGCATTTACGCTTCTTAAATGCCCCTCCCCCAGATCGGAAACCACTTGATTGAGCTCCTGCCCAGCAAGAGACCGCATGTTATGCCTGTTAAAAGCGATTTCTCTGTCGATTTCCGAAATTCGGGCCTGATTTTGGACAATATTCGCTTCAAGCGTTCCAATTTCGCCCCGCAGAGCAACATCCGATCGTTCGATCTCGTTGAGGCGATTAATCGTAACGAGTTCCTCATTATACAGCTTACGAAGCCCTGACAGCTCCGGAGCCAAAAGAGCCTTTTGCCTACGCAGGGACGAGATTCGAGAGCGAAGCCCAACAATTTCAGCTTCCAACTGCCGCCGGCGCGCCACGAGCATACCGATTTGCGCGCCAGCGCCGGCCTGCCGAGCCTCGAATAGCTTTCGCTCGCGAGCGATTGATCCCTGCATGGCCGGATCCATGGCCGTGGCTGCGGGCTCTCCAAAATTTGCCTTTGAAGCACCAGCGAGCTCAGCCTCCAGCCGATCACGACGCGCCGCCAAGGCCGACAAGTTTTCACCAGACCGCTCTGCCGCAGCGGCCGTCACACTGGTTTCAAACTCGAGAAGAACGTCTCCACGCTTTACAGCCTGCCCTTCACTGACCAGAATCTGAGCAAGGGTGCCGCCGGTCGGGTGGGAAATCGTCTTGGTCTGCGATGCCGCGGTCAAGCTGCCCGGCGCTATGACAGCCCCCGAGATTTGAACCACGGTTGACAGCATCACAACCGCCCCAATGGCTCCGCCGATACAAATGTAAGCCTTTATGCGTTTGCGGCTGGCAATTTGCAGCGCAGCTCCAGCTGACATGTCGAAATCGTGATTGTGAATCATATTTCTTCTCTCAAGCGCTAATTATAAATAGATTTATGATGCTTCAGAAATCTGATGAACATTGCTGCTATTTTTTATAGCCATGAGCACCTCATCCCTCGGGCCGAATGTTCGCACCTTACCATCAGCAAGATAGAGCAAATGCGTACAGTATTTTAAAACAGGCTGGCGATGCGTAACGATTACAGCCGTAACCTTGGACTTGCGGAGATTGATGAGCGCAAACCCCAGTGCCTGATCTCCAGACGGGTCCAGATTACTATTTGGTTCGTCGAGCACGACGAAACTCGGATTATTGTAAAGCGCCCGCGCAAGCCCGATCCGCTGTCTTTGACCAGCCGACAGATTGCGCCCGTCTTCTCCCACCTCTGTCTCATAGCCATTTGGCAAATTGAGCGTGAGCCTGTGAACCCCGGCCAACTCGGCAGCGGCGACGACTGCATCTGAAGAGGCCTCCGGATCGAAGCGCGAAATGTTCTGCGCAACAGTGCCCTCGAGCAATTCAACGGTTTGCGGAAGATAGCCAAGATGCTGTCCCAAACAATCCGAATCCCATTGGTCGATCGTAGCCCCGTCGAGCCGGATCGTGCCTCCTAGCAAGGGCCAAGCGCCGACCAACGCACGCGCCAGACTCGATTTACCAGCACCACTCGGTCCGATCACGCCGACGACCGATCCAGCTTCACAGGCGAAGCTGACGTTTTGCAGAGTGGGTAACTCAGCGCCTGGGGGAACCACCACGACATCCGCCAACTCGAGTTGTCCGGTCGGCTTGGGAAGGCGCGTTCGTTCTGCGGGCTCACCATGCTGCGCAAGAGTCTGATTGAGGCGAGCCCAACTTGCCCGCGCCAACGAGAAATTGCGCCACTGCGCAATCGCCTGATCGATAGGCGCCAACGCGCGACCGGCCAAAATGGAACTTGCAAAGATGATTCCGCCCGAAACCATACCATTGATCACCAACCAGGCCCCGACGGTGAGGAGCGCAGATTGAATGAACATGCGCATGGTTCGACTGGCAGTCGAAACCATGGAAAGCTTAGAACTTACGGCCCGATTGTTTGCCGACAGATCGAAGTTCATTCTCAAAAAGATTGTAGAAAAACGGGATTTCATGCCGAGGGCTTGAAGGGTCTCGACCGAACGCCGCATGCGCTCGGTTAGCCGGTTACGCCGCTGCGACATTTCAGCGATGGAAGAACCAGAGGCCTTGTTTACCTTTTCGGACACGACGGTCAGGCAAACGAGAACGGCAGCTCCGCCCAATGCAGCCACTCCAAGCCAAACGTGCAACAGGGAAAGAATGGCAAGAAAGAAGATGATCCAGGGAAGATCCATCAATGCAGCCGGGCCCGGCCCAGCAATGAAAGAGCGAATCTGATCAAGGTCACGCATTGGACTATTTGAACGATCGGCAGGATCGCTTTTCAGCGCAATATTGTGAGCCGAACTGATCGCCTTTGCGGCGACCGAACTCTCGAACTCACTGGCCACATCCGCGAGAATATCACTGCGCAGAACTTCAAAGAATCCCTGCACGATATAAACAAAGGTCGACAAGGCAAAAAGTCCGACCAGCGTCGCGATATTCTGCGATGGGAGCGCCTTATCGTAGACCAGCATCATGTAGATCGAGCCATTGAGAACAAAAATGTTCAGAATTGCCGAAAGACAAATCAGCAAAAAAAAGCTACGACGCGAATTTTTCAGCGCCTTTGCAAGCGCCTGACCGTCGATTTTTTGGCTACGGGATCCGCCGTTTTCGTTCATTTCCTTACTTCCGATCCACGATGATTTTCAATTTCGGTCCACTCAATTGCGCCAAGAGAGGCGGTCCGCCGGACAATGCACTGCAGCCCCTGCGCGCGCAGATCGTGGCAGGCTGTTTCGGCAGCAGAAAAGTCCGCGAATGAACCCACAGCCAGTCGGTAAACCTTTTTGAGACTTCCATTGAAGGAAGAAATCAAAACATGGTCTATACCAATATTGGCCATGACCGACGGCTTTACGTTGAGCCAATTTTCACGAGCAGAAGAAAGGCTGCCATGCGCTGCCAACTGAATCACCCAACCGTTAGATATAATATTTGGATTTTTATTGGTTTTTTCGAATGTTATTTTTGATTCATTTGCGGCAGATTTTTCGATGGGTGGCTGATCAAGAATGCTAATTGCAGGAAGTTCAAGGTCAATCCCATTCGGTTTTTCGACCCGTTCATCCTCCTGAGAATTTTCGTATGGAATCTTTCCGAATTCCCGATTTGGCTGTTCAGCCACTACAACGCGATTTCCTGGATCGGGAGAGATATCAGCCGATGAATACACTTTTCGATTGGAAAAATGCAATTTTGCCGATTGAGTCTGCCCCATTGTCGTCAAAAGCGAAAATGCGGCAAGGTAGGTATCCCGCTTAGCCGTCGCGAGTTGAACCTGCGCATTGCGAAGTTCCTGTTCGGCATTGAGAATGTCGAGAATGGTCCGTGAACCGACATCGCTCTCCGCCCTCACGCCGCTCAGAGCTTGGCGAGCGGCCTTAACAGCCTGTTCACTTGCCTCGACAACAGCGACGGCGGCATTCCAGTTGGAAAAATCGGATCGTGCGCGAGCAACGAGAGACCGTTCTATGTCCCGAAGTGCAAGCTGGGCTTGGGTCTCCCGCGCAGACGTCTGCATCACCCGAGCCGAGGTGCGCCCACCCTGGAACATCGACCACTTGAGCGATAACCCGACCGTAGCACCGAACCGGCTCGCTGTTTGGCCGAACGCAAGCGATCGGCCATCCGAGTGCCGACCGGTGACAACAGCAGACAAGGTTGGCAAGCCCTCCCCTCTTGCCGACATGATCTCATAGCGCCGAGATTCAGCAACCATGCGCGCCGCGAGAACGCGCGGGTTCTCTTCAACCGCGGTGGTTGCCGCCTGGTCAGCTGTGGCAGGCAGATCTTCAAGCTCCGGCAGGTCCGCCATAGATGTCGGGGCTATTCCCGTCAGGCGCTGGAAATCCTCGGTAGATGCGCTGAGACGAGCCTTGGCCGATTCTAGCTCACCGCGCGCCAACGCAGCCCGCGATTCCGCTTGCGCAAGGTCGGTCTTCGTCAGATCACGAACTTGGTAGCGTGCTCGCGTAGCGCTGAGGGTTTTTGTCAGCGTCTGCAGGTTTGCTTGGCTGAATTCGACAATTTGACGATCACGAATGACATTGGCGTAGTTCGTGACGACGGCTGTAAACAGCTCTGCCTCAGCTGTAGATTTTGCCACCTGCGACGCATCCGAACGCGCCTGAGCCGCTCGCACGCCGTTCTTGACAACCCCTCCTTGATACAGGGGAACGTTAGCCTGCCCTTGCACGCTAATTCGGCCAGTCCCGTTAGATGCACCAACGAGGTTTTCATTGAAATCTACGCTAGTCACGACTGATGGCAAGCCGTTGGCTCGGGAGATGACGATGCCTGCCTCGTCCGCTTCATGCTCCGCTTCCGCAGTTGCCACTTGTTCGCTGCGGTCGCGAGCTGCTTGAAGTGCTTCGACCAAAGTCTGCGCTTTGCAGAGTCCTCCGTCGAGCGAGCACCAAACCAATACGGCAATAGCTACGCGCTCACCAAGTATTCTTGATCGAATACTAGGAGTTTCATTGGAACATTCAGGTAGATTTTTCATACCTGCTTTTACCCAATGCCAAGTTAAGCAAACCTAAAATGCCATTCGGTCCTTTATCAATATTGGTATCAATCTGGCAGTGATGAAATGGCCAGATCGCGGCTTTTGCTGCCACCGATTCACAAGGCGTGCTCACTGATCCCTTTGTATTGGCAGATTTGCATGAGCCACCGACCGAACATGGCCTTGGGCAATGCGCTTGCTAGAACGCAATAATCGCAGCCAGTTTGAACGTAATTTCCGTTACCTCCCCGTTCCGGCTGACTTGGCTCGCGGTCGCACCTTTGCTCGCGCCTGTGATCTGGAGCAGAGCCAGCCTCTTGCGCCGAGATGCAAGACTGCCGGACAGCGCTTGCGGCCATGCGCATGCGCATGCGCCTTACAAAGGAATAGGCCTGCAGTCCTAAGAGACTGCAGGCCAAATTCTTAAGTGTCTAGATTAGTCCATCATCCTCTTAGATAAGCGGGGTAAGCATCTCCTGCTGAACAACCAGGTTGTCTTCGTCATAGATTTCCGGAAGCATGTCAGAAGCACCAGGCATCTCTGGCGTATAGTCATCCGCACCACCAGAAATCACGGTCGAAGGCTTAGACACCTGGTTCTCACCTTCGTTGCTTATCACAGCGAGTGCGTCGCTAAGCAGGCTGCCAACTTCATCATCATCGCCAAGGATGAAATCGTCGATGTCGATTTCGTCGACGCCGCGCAGGCTCACGGTCTGATCGCCGATGCTGATGTGCATGTCCGCACCCTCACGGTTGATGCTTACCGCACCGTTGGCAAAGGCAGAAGAAGTGCCGCCCATGCCAGTGAGGTCGATCATGTCCTCGCCTGAGTCGAAGTCGAGAACCAGATCGCCATCGCCGACAGCAAAAATGTCGCTACCTTTGCCGCCGGAGAGGATGTCTGCTCCCTCGCCACCAGAGAGATAGTCCATTCCCTTGCCGCCGAAGAGCGCATCCTGGCCCTCTCCGCCGAACAGCCTGTCGGCTCCGTTGCCGCCGGAGAGCAAGTCGTCCCCACTGTTTCCGTGCACCTCATCGCGTCCCGACAGGCCGAAGAGGTCGTCATCGCCATCCTCACCAACCAGGACGTCTGCCAAGGTCGTAACGAAACCGTTACCATCCACAACGACCGCGCCTGCGCCCAGGTTAACCTGAGTTGCGGAGTCATCGACCTTAGGCGCCGTCTCATCAACCACGACCTCGGGCTCAACAACCAAAGCCGAGGTATCATCGGCCGCGACCGGACCAACCAAGACGTCTACCATGGTCGTACCGAAGCCGTTACCATCCGCGACGACCGAGCCGGCGCGCAAGTTGACCTGAGTTGCGGAGTCGTCGGCCTTAGGCGCTGTCTCATCAGCCACGACCGAGGTCTCTTCGACCACAGCCGAGGTGTCATCGATCGCGACCAAGGTCGGTTCGACAATGATCGGATCAACAACCATGATCGGTTCAACAGAGGCACGCGCCGGGGCGTCCGAGAGCAGAACAAAGCTGTTCAATCCGAGCGCATCGGGGCGGATGCCGCGGATCAGCATCGTTTCCGAACCGATCGTGATACGCGAACTGCCACTATCTTCGGTGATCGAGACCATATCGGCAAAGTTTTCAGCCGTTACACCCTGTGCGCTGATGTCGAGGATGTCCTGACCGACCGCAAAGTCGAGCACTTCGTCACCACCACCAAACACGAAGGTATCTTCGCCGGTATCACCCTTGAGGCGATCTTCGCCGGCACCGCCCTCGAGGTAGTCGTTGCCCATCCCGCCTTCGAGACGATCGTCGCCGGCACCGCCATCGAGATAGTCATGGCCCGTACCACCACGCAGACGATCTTCGCCGTCCATGCCCGCAAGGCGGTCATGGCCCGAGGAACCGGAGATCCGGTCGTCGCCTTCCATGCCGGTCAGACGGTCATTGCCTTCAGCGCCCCAAAGACGGTCGTGCCCTTCATCACCAACCAGATCGTCAGAATCTTTGGTGCCGCGCAGCAGCATGTCACCAGCGGGAGCGTCCGGGGTCGTGGTCGTTGTGGTCACCTGTTCGCCAGCTGCCATGTTCACGATGTCCTGCGGGCGCAGATCACCAACGATGGTGTCCTGGCCGCCGTTCGAAGTGAACACGATACGGTGGGCGGATTCGAGGGCTGAAATGTCGACCGTGTCGTTGCCGGTGTTACCGTCGATGGTGATCGTGTTGAAGTTCAGGCTCGTCTGGTTGAAGTCACCGACCACCGAGATGCTGTCACCCGAAACGTTGCCGCCAGCGGCTCCGCCAGGAGAGGTGACACGCAGCGTGCTGACGATGATTTCCTCGATGTTGTCGAGTTCGCTCATTACAGTACCGTTGCGAGTAATGACGATTTCGGTGTTGTCATTGAGCGTCAGGTTGGGGAAAGCGCTGAGCGCGGCGGCGCGGGTGTAGATCACGAAGGCTTCCGCCGTCGTGGTGTCGGTGGTGACCGTGAAGGTATCTTCCCCTGCACCGCCATCCACAAAGTCACGACCACCGGTGGCGCTTGCGTGAGCGATCGAGTCAACCCCGTCGCCGGCATAGATCAGGTCGTTGCCACTTGAGCCATTGATGGTGTCATTCCCGGCGAGCCCGAAGATGACGTCAGAGGTCGAACCACCGGTCAGGGTGTTTCCACCGTTCGTACCCGAGACCACGGTGTGGTTCACGCCGTTGAAGCGCAGCGTTTCGACAGTCGACACGGTGTCGACACCTTCTGCACCGGTATTGTCGGTGACCGTGATGTTCGCGCCATTCGAAACGAGCGTGAAATTGCTGCTCGCTCCGGCAAACACGGCGGTATCGTTGTTGGCGCCACCATTGATGATGTCATTTCCGGCACCGCCAGTCATCACGTCATTGCCAGCCCGGCCACTTAGCGAGTCGTTGCCCGCCAAGCCGCTCAGGGTATCCGATCCGCCCAGAACGTTGGACGCATCAGCACCAAGGGCGATATCGTCGCCAGCCGAACCGGTGAACGTCCGCGCCGTCATCGGGAAGCCGACGAAGCTGTCACCTACCACGCCGGTCACCGACGAGGTCAGGGTTTCAACCGTACCGATGCCATCGGTGAAGCTGGCCGAGACCCGCAGGATCGAACCGACCTGCGCCTGTGCCGGGGTAAAGCTGGCAGTGGTTGCACCAGCAATGTTGGTCCAGGTCGCACCACCGTTCGTCGAAGACTGCCACTGAAGGGACAGGGTTCCCACGCCATTGATATCGGCAATGCTGCTGAGATCGAGAGTGAGGGCTTGCGTCTCCGTCGGGGTCAGGTCGTTGATCACGGGAGCACCAGTCGCTGCAATCGGACCTTCAACAACGGCTGAGGTCGCGGCCGATGCCAGCTTTTCCAGCGTCCCCGTGGTGAGATCGGTGAAGCTGGTGACAACCCGCAGCAGCGAACCGATGTACGCGCGTTCCGGGGTATAGCTTGCCTCTGTCGCCTGGCCGATGTCGCTCCAGGTCACGCCGTTGTCAGTCGAAGTCTGCCACTGGTAAGACAGCGGGCCCACCCCGTTGGGGTCAGCAATCGTTGCCGTATCGACAGTCAACACCTGGCCCAGGAAGGGGGCCGTGACACTGAGAACGGGGGTACCGGTTGCCGATTCAGGCAGATCCGCCACAGCAGCGGTTGCTGCAGAGAAGACCTGTTCTGCCGTCTGCGTGAGGTCGGTCCAGGAAACCTGAGCCCGAACCATGGCGCCGACTTCGGCCTGCGTCGCGGTGAAGCTGTCGGTGACTGCACCAAGGATGTCGGTCCAGGTCACGCCACCATCGGTCGAGGACTGCCACTGGACAGCCGGATTGATCACGCCGTTCGGGTCAACGATGGTCGACAGATCGAGGGTGAGAACATCCCCTTCCATCGGTGTCGTATCGCTAATCGTCGGTGCGCCAGTTGCCGCAACCGGGCCTTGAACAACGGCAGTCGTGACCGCCGAAGTCAGGGTTTCCAACGTCCCCGTGGTGAGGTCGGTGAAGCTGGTGACAACCCGCAGCAGCGAACCAACCAGGGTATGCGGCGGTGTGAAGCTGGCCGCGGTTGCCCCCGTGATGTCGGTCCAGGTCGCACCGGCGTCGGCCGAAACCTGCCACTGGTGCGAAAGCGGACCAACGCCGTTGGCATCGGCAATCGTCGCCGTATCAAGCGTCAATTCCTGACCTGAGCTGGGCGTGGTGTTGCTGATGATAGCCGCACCTGTTGCAGCCTCAGGCAGATCCGCCACCGCAGCAGTAGCTGCAGAAACGAGCGCTTCAGCTGTTCCGGCAAGGTCAGTCCAGGACACCGCAACCCGAACCGTGGCGCCGACTTCTGCCTGCGTCGCGGTGAAAGTGGCAGCCGTGGCACCAAGGATGTTGGTCCAGGTTACGCCGCCGTCAGCCGAAGACTGCCACTGGAAGGCCGGGTTGATCACGCCGTTCGGGTCAACGATCGTCGTCAGATCGACAGTGAGAACCTCACCCTCGGTCGGAGCGGTGTTGCTGATCGTCGGCGCGCCGGTTGCCGCAACCGGGATCAGAGCATCGACGCCATAAAGGACCAAGCCGCCATTGCCATCGGAGAAGCTCATCTGCTCGATGTTGAACAGACGGTCGCTGCCATCGGTTTCATTGCCCGGCAGCACCGCGTTGTGTGTCACCGTGATCGAGCCGTCCTCGTTGCGGGCAAAGCTGTAGTTGGTCACCACATCGCGGAATACCGCGGTGTCCAGATCGCCAACCTGATTGCCATCGAGGATTTCGCGGGCAATCGACATCTGGGCGGGGTTGATCGAACGATCCAGCATGAGCTGGCTGAGGATGCGGCCACCAAACAACAGGTTGCCCTGCAGATCGACAACCTGGCTGTTCATGTCTTCAGCCGAGGCCATCGGATCGCCGTTTTCATCGGCAATTGCGATGCGCACGTTGAGCCAGCGGTCACCGTCGATGATGTCGTTGCCGCCATCGCCTTCGATGATGTCGCTGCCGCCACCGCCAAGGATGATGTCATGCGCACCCTCATTGATGTCGATTGCTGTCCCGCTGGCATCGAGGATCACATCGGCTGCATCGCGAACGACAACCGTCACGGTCTCACCGCTGGTCGGGCTCAGCGTAACGCGATCCAGATGATTCACGAGATTGCTGAAGCCATCAATCCGGGCGACAGATTCCTCGGTCAGGGCGCTCGAAATCGAGAGGAAGGGCGAGGTCGGATCGGCGATCGCTCCTGCTGCGCCGCCTCCCGCACGACCTCCAACTGCCTGATCGCGACCGGTCAGAACGTCGTCCATCTTCCAGCCCGAAAGACCTTCGACAAGGTCAAACCGGTCGCGCAGCGTGAACTGCGGCTGGTTGGTGAAAATGGGAATGCCCATGTGCGAGTCAGCGGCAACTGCATTGCCCTTGTTGATCGCCCAGTCGAACCCGGCCATGCCGTTGTTGCGCTGAACGCCCGTGCCCTGGAACATGATGTCATCGCCCGATTCACCGTCATAATCGGTGTCGTTGGCGCGGCCATTCATCACGTCATGGCCGATGATCGGGCTGTTGAAGAACAGTTCCGAGTTTTCGCCCGCCAGCGTGTCGAAGCCGTCGCCGCCTTCGAGCCAGTCATCGCCTTCGTTGCCCATGACGATGCTGGCGTCGTTGCCACCTTGCGCAAAGTCATTGCCTTCACCAGCCGTAACGCTCTTGGCATCGCGACCACCGAAGATGAAGTCGCTGCCACGGCCGCCGAACACCAGATCAAGGCCTTCGCCGCTGTTGATGACGTCGTTGCCGTCATCGCCGTGGATCACGTCGGCCGCGCCCGCCGGGGTGCCACCATCGGTGATCACGTCGTCGCCCGCACCGCCAAAGGTGTGGTCAACGCCCTGCCCGCCATCGAGCGTGTCGTCGCCGCCGTCACCCCACAGGGTATCATCGCCTTCGCTGCCGAGCAGCGTATCGTTGGTTTCAGTGCCGCCGAGCACGACATGGTCGACACCCGTATAGCGCAG
>JAIXYF010000460.1 GCA_027490345.1 Novosphingobium sp. | reverse complement strand
TTCATGCCGGTGGGGAAGCCAGCACCGCCCCGACCGCGCAGGCCGCTGGCCTTGATCTCGTCGATGATCGCGTCCTGACCGCGCTCCATCAGGGCCTTGGTGTTGTCCCAATCCCCGCGCATTTGCGCCGCCTTCAGGTTCCACGGCTGGTAGCCGTAGAGATTGGTGAAAATCCGGTCCTTATCGTGGAGCGACATGTTACCATTCCCCCCGGTAGTCGTGATTGGCCTCAGCCATCGCGGTCAACGTGCTGAGCGTACCCGCAGGCTCCACCGTATGCCGACCGGCAAGCTGCGTGCCCGTCTTCGGCTGCTTGCCCGCAGCCAGTTCGTCGAGGATACGCGTCATGTCTGCCGCCGTCAGATCCTCGTAGTTGTCGTCGTTGATCTGGACCATCGGCGCGGAGGCACAGTTGCCCATGCATTCCACTTCTGTCAGCGTGAACACGCCGTCGTCTGTCGTGTGGCCCTTCTTGAGCCCGCGCGCCTTGCACGCCGCCATGATGTCGTCAGACCCGCGCAGCATGCACGGCGTGGTGCCGCAGACCTGCACGTGGAACCGGCCGATCGGGGCGATGTTGTACATCGTGTAGAACGTCGCGACTTCGACCACGCGGATGATCGGCATGTCGAGCTGCTGCGCCACGTATTCCATCACCGGAATCGGCAGCCAGCCTTGCGTGTTCTCTTCCGCGCCGACCTGGCGCTGCGCCAGATCGAGCAGCGGCATCACCGCCGAGCGCTGACGCCCCGCCGGATAGCGCGCGATGATCGTCTTGGCCTTCTCGGCATTCTCAGCCGTCCACGCGAAGCTGCCCCAGCGGGCGCGCAAGGTCGGGGTATCAGGTTCGATATGACGGTCAGCCATCAGCGAATGAACTCCACGCGAGAGCACTTCTCGCCTTCGAAAGAATAGACCGCGACGACGTCAAAGGGCTCGACCAGCGCCGAACCATCGGTCGCAGGCCCGCGCGTCACATGCTCGCGCATCACAACATAAGCGCCGATGGCCTGCGCCTCGACGATCTCGGCATGGTTCTGCGGCCAGCGGGCAAACGCGGCGGCAAGACCGGAACGCGTGCCCTCCTTGCCCTCGCGCACCACATCCCCGCGATAGTTCGCCTCACAGGCGTCGTCGGTCATGTAGGACACGTAAAGGTCCGCATCCTGCGCGTTGTAGGCGGCGATCATGGCCTTGGCAGTCGCAAGGCCCGTCACCGGTCGCACTCCCCGAACACCACGTCGCTGGCGCCGATGATCGCGGTCACGTCGGGCAGCATGTGGCCCTTGGTCATGAAATCCATCGCTTGAAGGTGGGAAAACGCGGTCGGGCGGATCTTGCAGCGGTAGGGCTTGTTGGTGCCGTCAGCCACGAGATAGACGCCGAACTCGCCCTTGGGGCTTTCCGTCGCGACGTAGACTTCGCCCGCCGGCACGTGGAACCCTTCGGTGTAGAGCTTGAAGTGATGGATCAGCGCTTCCATCGATTGCTTCATCTCACCCCGCTTGGGCGGTGAAACCTTGCGGTCCGAGCTCGAAACCGGGCCTTCGGGCATCTCCGCAAGGCACTGCTTCATGATCCGGGCGGACTGGCGCACTTCCTCGACGCGGACCATGAACCGATCATAGCAATCGCCGCGCGTGCCCACCGGCACTTCGAAGTCCATGCGGTCATAGACATCGTAGGGCTGGCTCTTGCGCAGATCCCATGGGATGCCCGAGCCGCGGATCATCGGGCCCGAGAAGCCCCACGCAACCGCATCGTCGCGGCTGACAATGGCGATATCGACATTGCGCTGCTTGAAGATGCGGTTGTCCACCACAAGGCTCATCGCATCGTCGAACAGCTGCGGCAGGCGCGTGTCGAGCCAGTCGGCAATGTCGGTAAGGAGCCGCAGCGGCACATCCTGGTGCACGCCGCCGGGCCGGAACCACGCCGCATGCATCCGCGCGCCCGATGCGCGTTCGAAGAAGTTGAGGCAGTCCTCGCGAATCTCGAACAGCCACAGGTTCGGTGTCATCGCGCCGACATCCATCACGTGCGAACCAAGGTTCAGCATGTGGTTGCAGATGCGCGTCAGCTCGGCAAACAGCACGCGCAAATACTGGGCGCGCAGCGGAACTTCGAGGTTGAGCAGCTTTTCCACCGCCAGCACATACGTGTGCTCCATCGCGAGCGGCGAGCAGTAGTCCAGCCGATCGAAATAGGGCAGCGCCTGCAGGTAGGTCTTGTGCTCGATCAGCTTTTCGGTGCCGCGATGCAGCAGGCCAACATGCGGATCGACACGCTCGACGATCTCGCCGTCCAGCTCCATCACCATGCGCAGCACGCCGTGCGCGGCCGGGTGCTGCGGGCCGAAGTTGATCGTGTAGTTGGTGATGACCTCGTCGCCAGTGGTCGGCGACTGTTCAAGGCTCAGGCTCATGGCTTAGCCCCCTCAGCTTTTTCATCGCCGGGCAAAACGTAGTCTGCGCCTTCCCACGGGCTCATGAAATCGAATTGCCGCAAGTCCTGAGCCAGCTCGACCTTCTCGTAGACGACGCGCTTGTCCTCTTCGGAATAGCGCAGCTCGACATAGCCAGTCAGCGGGAAGTCCTTGCGGAACGGATGGCCCTGGAAGCCGTAGTCGGTCAGGATGCGGCGCAGGTCCGGGTGCCCGGCGAAGAGCACACCGTAGAGATCATAGACCTCGCGCTCGTACCAGTTCGCGTTCGGCCACAGCTCTGTCACCGTCGGCACCGGTGTCGCCTCGTCGGTCGAAACCTTCACGATCAGGCGGTGGTTCTTCGTGAGCGAGAGCAGGCAGTAGACCACCTCGAACCGCTCGGCGCGCGAGGGGTAGTCAGCGCCCGCGATATCCATCAGTTGCTGATATTCGTGGGTATCACGCAGCGTGCGCAGCACATCCACGATCCGTGTCCGCACCACATGGATCACGATCTCGCCATGCTGCTCGATCGCCGAAACAATATCGGCCCCCAGCGCGGCGGTCAGCGTTTCGAGCACGCCGTCAAACGGAGCATAGCGCGGGGCGGGATGATGCACGGTCATGTCAGCAAACCCCTCAACGCTCGATCGTGCCGGTGCGGCGGATCTTCCGCTGCAGCTGCATCACGCCGTAGAGCAGCGCTTCGGCGGTCGGCGGGCAACCGGGGACGTAGATATCCACGGGCACGATGCGGTCGCAGCCGCGCACCACCGAATAGCTGTAGTGATAATAGCCGCCGCCATTGGCGCAGCTGCCCATCGAGATGAC
>JAIXYF010000271.1 GCA_027490345.1 Novosphingobium sp. | reverse complement strand
CTCCTCCAGCATCTCGTAGTATGTCGCAGGCGGCGCGGTCATGAACGGCGTACCCATCTCCTTGAGCTTGTCCCACGCCCCCAGCAGATCGTCGCAGGCAAACGCAATATGCTGGATGCCCTCGCCATTGTAGGCGCGCAGGAATTCGTCGATCTGCCCGCCGCCCGCTTTCGCCTCTTCGTTGAGGGGAATGCGGATCTTGCCGTCCGGCGCGGTCATCGCCCGGCTGGTGAGGCCGGTGTATTCGCCCTTGATGTCGAAATAGCGGATCTCGCGGAAGCCGAAGATACGTTCATAAAATGCCGCCCAATGCGCCATGCGCCCGCCATAGACGTTGTGCGTCAGGTGATCGATCGTGTGGAAACCCGCACCCTTCGGATCGCGCTCCACGCCGGGCAGATATACGAAATCAATATCGTAGATCGAAAGGTCGCCCATGGGCGAACCTTCGTAGCGGTCGATCAGAGTGATGATAGCCCCGCCGATGCCCCGGATTGCAGGCAAGCGCAGCTCCATCGGCCCGGTGCGCATTTCCACCGGCTCAGCCCCGCGTTCCAGCGCGCGCGCATAGGCATCGGCGGCATTGTGCACGCGCCAGCCCATGCCGCAGGCCGATGGGCCATGCTCGGCCGCGAACCACGCCGCCGGGCTTTTCGGCTCGTAATTGGCGATGAGGTTGATGCCCCCCTGCCGCCACAGCTGCACCGCCTTCGATCGGTGATTGGCGACATGCGCAAACCCCATTGCGGCAAACACCGGCTCCAGCAGCCCCGGCGCGGGCGCGCAAAATTCGATGAACTCGAAGCCATCAAGGCCCAGCGGATTGTCCGGAAGCATCATGTGATCCTAATTAGTATCATTTGAAACTGTATTGTATCCACATCCCTGAGTCAATTCCGGCAACGCGCGACCCCGCGCCAGCCAATAGCGCGCCAGTGCCCTTGCAAAGACGCGTGTCTGCGGGCTTAACAGGCGCTGCTCAAGGTCTTCGCCAGCAAGACCAACCGGGAGAAATCGTCCTATGCCGACCATTGCCGACAGCCTGACCTTGCCCTGCGGCGCAGTCCTCCCCAATCGCTTCGCCAAGGCGGCGATGACCGAGGGCCTCGCCGATCCGCAAGGCCGCGCCACGCCCGAATTGGAGCGGCTTTACGGGCTGTGGGCCGATGGCGGCAGCGGCCTCCTGATCAGCGGCAATGTCCAGATTGACCGCGACCACCTCGAACGCCCCGGCAATGTCATCGTTCAAGGCGCGCAGGACGAAGCCGCCATGGCAGGCCTTCGCGCCATGGCAAGCGCGGGAACCCGCGCGGGCGGCCACATCTGGATGCAGATCAGCCACGCTGGCCGCCAGACTCAGGTTTCCGTCAACCCGCATCCCAAGGCACCTTCCGCCGTCGCTGTCGGCCTGCCCGGCAAGCAGTTCGGCCTGCCCGAAGCGCTGACCGAGGCGGAGATCCTCGATCTTGTCGAACGCTTCGGCCACGCAGCCGAAGTGGCGCAGGCCACCGGCTTCACCGGTGTACAGATCCACGCCGCGCACGGGTATCTGCTCTCCCAGTTCCTCAGCCCCCGCGCCAACTTGCGCAGCGATCAGTGGGGCGGCAGCCTTGAAAACCGCGCGCGGATGCTTCTGGCCGTCGTCGCGCGGGTGCGGGCAGGAGTCGGCCCGGCGTTCCCCATCGGGGTGAAGCTCAATTCTGCCGATTTCCAGAAGGGCGGCTTCGCCTTCGAGGAAAGCATGGTGGTCGCGCGCTGGCTGCAGGATGCGGGCGTCGATCTGCTCGAAATCTCGGGCGGTTCCTATGAACAGCCCGCGATGATGGATATTTCCGGGATGGAAGCGCCCGACGCGCCGCCCATGGCCGCATCCACCCCAAGTGCTTCGACAGCTGCGCGGGAGGCCTATTTCGTCGATTTTGCCAAGACCATGCGCGCCGCGCTGACCATGCCGCTGATGGTCACTGGCGGCTTCCGCACCCGCCGCGCGATGAATGCTGCGCTGGAGACCGGAGGCGCTGACATCATCGGCCTTGGCCGCCCGCTTTGCGTCGATACCGCTGGCCCTGCCAAGCTGCTGGCGGGCGCAGACGAACTCGATCGCTGGGAAAGCAAGCTTAAGCTCCTGCCACCTTGGCTCTCGTTCCTCGGCGGCCTCAAGATGATGCGCGCGGTCGAAGGCTTTGCCGTCACCTACTGGTACTATGCCCAGATCGATTCCATCGCCCGCACCGGCAAAGCCAATATCGGCATCGCGCCGTTCAAGGCGCTGCTCACCATTCAGAATGCCGGCAAGGCTTGGCTCAAGGCGCGCAAAGGATAAACAAGATGATCAAGCTCACTTTCTGCCTCCACCGCCTGCCACACCTCAGCCGCGCCGAATTTCAGGACTATTGGCTGAACACGCACGGCCCGCTCGTTGCCAGCGTGCGCGAGGCGCTGAAGATCCGGAGCTATGTCCAACTCCATTCGCTGCCCGATGCGGAGATCGCGCCCTTCGCCGCCGCGCGCGGTGCACCCGGCCCTTATGACGGCGTGGCGCAGCTGTGGTGGGACAGCCTCGAAGACCTCGCCACCGATACGCCCGAAGCCCGCGCAGCAGGCGCGCTGCTGCTGGAAGACGAGCGCAAGTTCATCGATCTGCCGCGCTCCCCGCTGTGGCTGGGTGAGGAGAAAGTGATCTTCGGCTAGGCCGCCTCAAGCGCCGGGACATGGCGCTCCAGCCTGTCGCCGCCGATCCCGCGCATGCCTTGCGCCGCCAGCGCGGCGGCCACTCGCACCGGATCGAGCGCCTGCACGGGCACGCCGCTCGCCAGCGCCATTGCTGCTGCCGTGCCCGCCGCCTGCCCCATCGCCATGCACTGCGGCATCCCGCGGACCGAGGCGAAAGCGGCAGGATCAGCGCAAACCAGCCTTCCGGCAAACAGCAGGTTTTGCATCCGCTCCGGCACCATCGCGCGCAGCGGGATCGTGTAATAGTCGCCCTTTGCCACGATCGCATCGTGCGTCATCGCCTCGTCCCCGCGCATCACGTCGTCGATGGGGTTGTCGCAGGCCACGATGCCGTCATCCGGCTTGGCGCCGCGGCGCAGGTCGCTGGCCAGAATGCGCTGCACCGCCTCCAGCTTGCGCGTCTCGCGTACACCCACTGTCGGCCCCAGCTCGCTCATCCGTGCCGCCTCGAAGCCCGGCACGTGGCGCGTCAGAAACCGGGCCAGCTGGTGGCAGCGCCGCCGCCCTTCCTGCGTGGCCCGGGCCACGGCCTGCGGGTCGGTCCCGTCCACCCCCCGGATATGCACCGAATTGCAGAACACGGTATCGGGGTGAAAGCCCTTCATCAGATAGAGCTTGGCAAGGTCCGGATGGATCAGGCCTTGGGCGATGCCGAAAGCCGCTTCCTCCTCGAAATAAGGATCGCCCTTCGCGAACACGCGCGCCCAGTCTGCCCCTACCATCGAGAATGAAAGCGTCACGCCCATCATGTTGCCGCGCCCGTCGCCCACCACGTAGGGCACGCCCGCGCGCGCCGACGTGTCGCCGTCGCCCGAACAGTCGATCACCATCCCGGCCTCGATCGCTATCGGCCCGGTGCGGTCGGTGCATTCCACGCGGGCAATGCGCTCGCCTTCCATCACTGGCGCACCCGCGAACGTATTGAGGTGAACCTCGACGCTCGCATCCTCCAGCATCTGGAACATCGCAAAAACAGCCGCTTCATGGTCATAGATCACCTCGTATCCGAAGTTCTCCAGCGTCGAAGGCCGCACCTCAGCCATCGGTGGCTCCAGCGCGAGGAGCGCGTCGGTCAGTTCGCCAAACACCCCGCCAATACTCCGCCCGGTGGGGTAGCCGCCGCCCCATGGCATGCCGGGGCAAAACGCCATGACCCCGCCGATCTTGCTCGTTCCTTCGACCAGCCGCACGGACTTTCCCTGCCGCGCCGCGCCCAGCGCCGCGCCGAACCCGGCCGTGCCGCCGCCGATCACCAGAACGTCAGTCCTCAGCTCGCGCACGGTCACTTGCGTTCGAACACCACTTTGCCGCCAAACAGCGTCATCAAGCAGCGCATGTCCTTGAGGCTGGCGGTGGGCGCGGCATAGGGATTGCGGTCCCAGATCGCCACATCCGCCAGCTTGCCCACTTCCAGCGAACCAGTCTGCTTTTCCAGAAACAGCTGCCGCGCCGCCCAGATCGTGTGGCTTTTCAGCGCGGTGCGGATATCCACCGCCTCTGCGGTTCCGAACGGGGCCTTACCGAAGCGGTCCCCGTCCGGTTCGCGCGCCACGGACGACCAAAGGCCATAGCGCGGCGCATAGGGCGTCACCGGATAGTCCGACCCGTCGCTAAAGAGGATGCCGCGCTTCACATAAGTCGCATAAGGCATCATCTTATGGCTGCGCTCCGGCCCCCAGCCGGCAGCCAGCGCATCGCCGAGGAACCAAAGGAACTCCGCCTGCGTTTCGGGATAACCGGAATCATAGCGCTTCTGCAGATCCGCCATCACATCCAGCGCATGGTCTGTGGGCAGATTGGCGTGGATCAGGCTATGGCGCAGGCCTTGCTTCGGCCACTGCTTCAGTGCGGCGGCATAAGCATCGACTGCCGTGTCGATCGCCCGGTCGCCAATCGCATGGGTGCCGATCGGCACGCCTTCGCGGGTGAACAAGTCCACCATCCGCCGGTAGACATCGGCCCCCATCATGGGAAAGCCCGTGCCCTTTCTGCTGGATACCGGGGCTGTCGGCAAAAGCGTGTTGGTGCCACAGCCGCTCTTCTCCGAGCTCTTCCCGGACCTCGCCAAGACCGCCGGCATCAAGACCTTTGCCGGACGGGACTTCGCGGGCGTGGTCGCCAGCAGCGAGGTTCGCCTGCCGGAATTCAAGTTCGCCGGAGAAACACTCAAGGACTTCAAAGTCGAGCTGCTTCCTTCCAAGGAT
>JAIXYF010000302.1 GCA_027490345.1 Novosphingobium sp. | reverse complement strand
GGCCTGCGCGAGGCCGGCCTCGCGCAGTGATTTCGACAAGAAAAGGGTTAGCCCTCGAGCGAGGCCGAGGACGCCATAGTATATGAGCAGCGGTCTGACACTGCGGCCCGCGCCATTCGCGGACTCCATGTATCCCCGCGCCTGAGTGATGGACGCACAGATCTCGAACGCCTTTGAGGTGTTCAACTCCCGACCGTGCATCGCCTTGAAACGAACTTTAACGAGATCGGAAGACTCATAATTAGAGAGGATTCGCCACCACTCGTTCGTCCTGATTTCGCTCATTCGTCCCCCTGAACTTTGGCTACGCCTCGCTCTTTCGCCTAGTGTCGGGAATAGCTCAACCCTACGTCGTCGGTTGTCGGCTTCTGAAAGATAGTTGCCATTCATCGGCTGCGTTCGGAACGACTGCTTAGTTCCAGAGTTTGTCGTTGCCGCAACCACCAACGAAAAACCCGGCCCCCCGCGTTGGCGGGGAGCCGGGCCTCTCAATTTCAACTCACCTCAAGCCGCGTAAGCGCGCCGGGCCAGTTCGCATTGCGACCAGATGTCGCTCAGCGCATCCAGCAGCCGGTCGATATCGCCGTCGGTGTGGACGGGTGAGGGGGTGATGCGCAGCCGCTCCGTGCCGCGCGGCACGGTGGGATAGTTGATCGGCTGCACATAGATGCCGTGGTTGTCGAGCAGCCAGTCGCTGATCATCTTGCACTTGCGCGCATCCCCCACCATCACCGGAATGATGTGGCTGGGGTTATCAAGGTGCGGGATGCCCAGCGCGTTGAGCTTGCGGCGCACCGTGCTCACCCGGTCGCGGTGACGGGCGCGTTCGTAGCCGCTCACCTTGAGGTGCTTGATGCTGGCGCAGGCACCGGCGGCCAGCGCCGGGGGGATCGCGGTGGTGAAAATGAAGCCCGAGGCGAAGCTGCGCACATAATCGCACAGCGCTTCGGAGGCCGCGATATATCCGCCCATCACGCCGAAGGCCTTGCCCAGCGTGCCCTCGATCACGTCGATCCGGTCCATAAGCCCTTCGCGCTCGGCCACGCCGCAGCCGCGCGGGCCATAAAGGCCAACGCCGTGGACTTCGTCGATATACGAAAGCGCACCGTGCGCTTCGCAGACTTCGACGATCTCGCGGATCGGGGCGATATCGCCGTCCATCGAATAGACGCTTTCGAACGCCACCAGCTTGGCGCGGCCGGGGGCTACCTGCGAGAGCTTGGCATCGAGATCGCGCCAGTCGTTGTGCTTCCAGATCACGCGTTCGGCCTGGCTGTGGCGGATGCCCTCGATCATCGAGGCATGGTTGCCAGCATCGGAAAACACCACGCAATCAGGCAAACGCGCCGCGAGTGTGCCCAGCGCCGCCCAGTTCGAGACATAGCCCGAGGTAAACAGCAGCGCAGCTTCCTTGTGATGCAGATCGGCCAGCTCGGTTTCCAGCAGCGCGTGGTGCCGATTGGTACCCGAAATGTTGCGCGTGCCGCCTGCGCCTGCGCCGCATTCATCAAGCACGGTGTGCATCGCTTCCAGCACCTTGGGGCTCTGGCCCATGCCAAGGTAGTCGTTCGAACACCACACGGTCACTTCCTGGGTGCCGCCATCGACATGGCGCGTCGCCTTGGGGAAAGAGCCACGATGGCGCTCCAGTTCAGCGAAGACGCGGTAGCGCCCTTCACCCCGGATGCCGTCGAGTTCCTGTGTAAAGAAGGCCTCATAATCCATGGCCGAAATACCCCTTCCCATGTAAAGTCTGCCTGATTATCAGGCGTTTATCCGGTTGGTGCGGTTGGGCAGAGCCCACCCCCACAGTGCGCCGTCACGAAACGGCAAGGCGAAGAAAATGTGTTCGACCGCGCCCAGCGCGGCCATGGCGAACAGCAGGCTGGCGCCGACGGCCTCAGCGCTCGCCGCCGGTGCGGCCAGCGCCATGGCGCCAAGCCAGGCGGCCAGCGTGAAGGTGCCGACGAGCGAGCAGGCAAACGTGGCGGAAAAGCGCTGCGGCCCGAAATAGCTGCATAGATAGCTCAGATGCGGCGGCAGCAGCGTGCCGATCTCGTTCGGCACCCCGGCATAAAGCACGAGCTTGCTGCACAGGCGCAGCGCGAACAGCAGCACGAAGACCTGCGCGCCTGTCGGGTTCGGCGCATTCCAGCTGAGCGAGAGCAGCATGAGCGCGGTGAGGGCGAGGGCGATCTCGTGATAGATCAGCGTGGAACTGGCATCCACGAAGCGCTCCCACCCCCGCGTTGCTGGGCGGCTCGGTTCGCGGCGCGGCCCGGCGACAGCCCCCATCAGGAAGCTCGCCTCATGCCATGACCACACCATCAGGGCGCCGACAAAGCCGATATAGGCCCCCGCGATGGTGGGCAGCTGCGCGCCGATCACGACCGCGATCAGGCCGGCAATCCCGCCCGCCCCGGCCAAAGCCAGTGCGCGCGGGAACGTTGTCCGGTCACGATTGTCCAGCCACGCGATCAGCCCGGTGGCGAAAAACCACACCACGAGCGTGACCCCGATGGGAACAGCATGACCGGACAGGCTTACCACGTGGGCTGCAACCGGACATTGGCGGGCAGTTCATTGGCCCGCGTGCGGTGGAAATACATCCGCGCAAACGCAAGGCCCGCGCTGGCCACGCCGCTGATGCGCTGAAGCTTGCCCAGCACCCCGCCGCGCGCTTTGGCGGCGTCGATGCGGTTGCTGGCCTTCAGCAGATCGTCCATCCGGCGGCGGAAGGCCGGATCATCGGTTTCCAGCTCGATCGGGAACACTTGCCGGGTGATCGCGGTGCAGACCGAGAAGACCTTGTAGTCATACTCGGTGGGATCAACACCCAGCGCGGCATGAAACACCGGGCGGGCATGATCGCGCACATACATCGTGGCGTAGACCGACAGCAGGAAGAAGCGGATCCACAGGCGGTTGAGGCCGGTGAGCAGCTTGGGATCGGCGCGCATGAGGAGGGCAAAGGCCTCACCGTGGCGGTACTCGTCGTTGCACCATTCCTCGAACCACGAAAAGATCGGGTGGAAGCGGTATTCGGGATGCTGCGCCAGGTGCCGGAAAATCGTGATATACCGGGC
>JAIXYF010000391.1 GCA_027490345.1 Novosphingobium sp. | reverse complement strand
GCTCACTTCGGTTTCGAAGCGGATATGCTCGCGCACGCCATACGTGTCGGTCGCCCGCTCGAAATAGGTCCATAGCTCATCACGCTTGGCGAAAAAGTGCGACCATTCGTGGTTCAGCGCGAACGAATAGGAATAGAAGTGGTTGGGGGTATCGACCCCGCAACCGGGATAGAAGTTTTCATACCAGCTGCCGCCAACCGCCGCATTCTTTTCGATCAGGGTGAAGGGAATACCCGCCTGCCCGAGCCGGATGGCGGCGCACACGCCCGACATGCCCGCGCCGATGATGACCACCGGAAAGCTTTGGAGCGCCGCCGGTTCAGGCCGCTGGCGCCAGATCAGCCCGCGCGGATCGGGCTGCGCGGCTTCCAGATCCTCGCGCATCATCGCGGTATAGTCCGCGCTCACATGTTCACCGACGGCGGTGGACAGCATCTCCTGCAGGAAATCGCCCTCAGGCAGCGGCGGCAGCGGACGGCCGCTGCGCGCATAATCGAGCAGGGCATCGGCCAGCCGGGTGCGGATTTCGGCGCGCAAGTCCTCGGGCATCGTCTCGTGATAGTTCATCGGGCCGGTGATGTGCGGGCGGGCGCGTTCGAGCAGGCCGTGATCGCCTGTCAGCTGCACCAGCACAAGCATCAGCGTGGCCGCGTCCGCCTCGGCCAGCGCGGCACGCAGAGCCTGCGGATCGGCAGCCAGCGCAGACAGATCGGCGGGATCGCCCGCAGCCGGGCTTTCCAGATTCAGCGTGGTCAACCCACCTACTCCCTCATTATCACTTGCAATCTACCTAGCGGAACCTGTATTTACGCACCAGTATATAAAAAATGCACGCAGTTTCAAAGCTGCGAGGGATGAGGGGATTGATCATGGTTCGCAGCCAGTTTTCCGCACGTGTCGTTATCCGTTCGCGCCGCGCCGCGCTGGGCCTGCTGATGGCTGGCACCGCGCTGATAGCAGCGCCTGCGCTGGCCCAGGAAGCCGCGCCGCCCGCCGCAGCGCAGACCGAAGGCCTTGCCGATATCGTGGTGACGGCCACGCGCAGTTCGGAATCGCTCTCGAAAGTCGCCGCTTCGGTTTCCGCCGTTTCAGCCGCCGATCTCGGCGTGGGCGGTGTGAAGGACGTCCAGTCGCTCGCCACCGCCATCCCCAACCTTTCAGTGGGCGATCAGTTCGGCGTAAACCGCATCTTCATTCGCGGCATCGGCCTCACCTCGATCGATCTTGGCGCAGATGGCGGCGTGGCATTCCTGCAGGACGGCGCGCAGATCGCCCGTCCCGCCGCCCAGCTTTCGGGCTTCTATGATCTGGAACGCGTCGAAGTGCTGCGCGGGCCGCAGGGCACGCTCTATGGCCGCGGCGCAACCGCAGGCGCGATCAATCTCATCACCAAGAAGCCGACCGCCGAGGCCGATGGCTATGTCCGCGTCAGCTATGGCAATTATAACGCCGCCACTGTCGAGGGCGCGGTGGGCGGCGCCATAGGCAGCGACAAGGTGATGATCCGCCTTGCCGGCAAGTACGACCGGCGCGACGGCTATGGCATCAACGAGTTCACGGGCAGCGACATCGATGACCGCGATGCCTATGCCTTCCGCGGCAGCCTGCTGATGAAGCCCGCCGAAGACCTCGAAGTGTTGCTCTCGGGCGAGTATTTCAACGAGAACGACAGCAACTACGCGTTCCACTATTTCGGCCCCACGGTGCGGCCGGAAAACGCGCTGGGTTCGCTGATCGGCGGCCAGTCGCTGTTCACCGTGGCCGCCGCTGCGGGCCGCAAGCCCAACTTGCGCAACATCTACTCCGATCAGGAAGCGCTCAACAAGCGCGATGGCTACAGCTTTACCGGCACGATCGCGTGGACGCCGGGTGATTGGGATGTGAAATCGATCACATCCTATCACAAGTTCACGCGCTTCAACCGCAACGACCTCGATGGCTCGAACGCCAACATGTTCGGCCAGAACAACTACGACGAGCGCAGCAAGACGTTCAGCCAGGAATTCGTCGGCGCCTACAAGAGCGAGAAGTTCGACGCGCTGCTGGGCGCGATGTATTTCCACGAAGAGCTATTCGGCAGCGTGCGCGTGCCGCTGACCAACCTCGGCATCCTGTTCGGGCTGCCCGCCAACACCTTCGACAACGCCGCCTATCTCCAGTTCGGCACGGTCAACATCGATGCCTATGGCTTCTATGCGCAAGGCAGCTATGCCGTGACCGACAAGCTCAAGCTGACGGCGGGCGGGCGTTTCAGCCATGAAAAGCGCAAGGGTGTCGGCACGTTCGATTTCCTTGGCCAGGTGAACACCGACAAGCAGAAGAGCTGGAACGCCTTCACCCCGACCGTGACGCTCAACTATCAGGCGAACGACGCAACGCTGCTCTACGCCTCGGTCACGCGCGGCTTCAAATCGGGCGTGATCAACGTCGGTTCTCGCAACGACGTGATCAATCCCGAATACGTCTGGAGCTACGAGATCGGCCTCAAGACCGCAACGGCAGACCGCAAGCTGCAGGCCAATCTTGCCGCGTTCTACATGGACTACAGCGATCTGCAGGTGGGCT
>JAIXYF010000475.1 GCA_027490345.1 Novosphingobium sp. | reverse complement strand
GAGCGCGGTGACCTGCTGCATGGCGGCGCTGGCTTCTTCGAGCCGGGCGGCCTGCTGTTCGGTGCGGGCGGCGAGATCATCGGATGCGGCGCGGATCTCTGCGGCCCCGGTATCGATCGCGCTGGCGGACGTGGTGACTTCGCCCATCGCACCGGCGAGCACGCCGAGCGCCTTGTTGAAATCCTCGCGCAGGCCCTCGGTCTCGCCGGGGAACACTTTGCTGATGCGGTAGGCCAGATTGCCGCGCGCGAGTTCGCCCATGGCGCGGGTCAGCTCGCCCTTGACGATTTCGCGCTCGATCCGGGTGGCTTCGCGCAGGGCCACGGCCTGATCGCGGAACACGCCGAGCGCGCGGGCAAGGCGGCCGACGCAATCGGCATAATCGGTGAAGGCCACCGGGCTATCGAGATCGCCCGCCGCGAGCCCTTCGGTGCGCACCACGGTGGCGACATAGGGATCGCAGATCATCCGCCGCGACTGGAGCACGGCGAAAGCGGTGAGGACGAGCGCCAGCGCGGGGGCGAGAAATGCGGTCATGCCGAACCCCGCGAGTGCGAGCGCGGTGCCGAGCCCGGCGCTGGCGACGAGCGCGAGATGGACCCACAGCATCGCGATGAACTTGGCGCGGATCGGCGCCCGCTTTTCAAACCATTCCGACATCGTTTCCCGCGCTTTCCCATGTGGCATGTGTGCCGATTGATCGGGTTAGGAAGAGCTGATTGACGATATGGAAAACGCTGCCATAGCGGCTCGCGCGGGGAAGGGCGGGAAGACCGGCTTAACCTTCCTTGGTGGGGGATCGGTAAGGCTATGACAGGCGCTTCGGCGAATCCGTTCCGGACACATGCGCGCGTGCTCATGGCGAGCCTCGTTGGCACGGCGGTCGAGTTCTACGATTTCTACATCTTCGGGACGGCCGCGGCGCTGGTAATCGGGCCGCTGTTTTTCCCGGCGGAAAGCCAGGCGGCGCAGACGCTGCTGGCGCTAATGACCTTTGGCATCGCGTTTTTTGCCCGTCCGGTGGGGGCGGTGGCGTTCGGCCATTTCGGGGACCGGATCGGACGCAAATCGACGCTGGTGGCTTCGCTGCTGCTGATGGGCATCTCGACATTCCTTGTCGCATTCCTGCCGGGCTATGCCGTGGCGGGGTGGGTCGCGCCCGCGCTGCTGTGCCTGCTGCGCTTTGGTCAGGGCTTCGGTTTGGGCGGCGAATGGGGCGGGGCTTCGCTGCTCGCGGTGGAGAATGCACCAAAGGGCATGGAGGCCCGTTTCGGCATTGCAGCGCCGCTGGGGGCGCCGCTGGGGTTCCTGTTTGCCAACGGGCTGTTCCTGATTCTGGGGCTCATGCTGTCCGAATCGGACTTTCTGAGCTGGGGCTGGCGGGTGCCCTTCGTGGCGAGCGCGCTGCTGGTGATCCTGGGCCTGTGGATCAGGCTGAGGATCGGCGAAACACCTGCGTTCAAGGAAGCGATCGAAGCTGCGCCGCCGCCGCGCGTGCCGCTGGGCGTGCTGCTGACGCGCTATCCCGGCGCGGTGCTGGCCGGAACGATGGGAGTGATCGCGTGCTTTGCGCTGTTCTACCTCGCGACGACCTTCGCGCTGGGCTTCGCGACGAAGACGCTGGGCTACCCGCGTGAGACGGTGCTGGCGATCCAGCTGGGCGCGGACGTGGTGTTTGCCATCGGGATCATCGTATCGGGGTGGTGGTCCGATGCGACGAGCCCGCGCACGGTGATGGCGGTGGGGGCAGGGCTGACATGTGTTGTCGGTCTCGTGTTCGGGGCCGGGTTGGCGGCAGGATCGCTGCTGGTGCTGTTCCTCACGCTGTCTGCCGCGCTGTTCGTGATGGGGCTGTGCTATGGCCCGATCGGCGCGTGGCTGCCGTCACTCTATCCGGTGGAAGTGCGCTACACCGGCATTTCGCTGGCGTTCAACATGGGCGGGATCGTCGGCGGGGCGCTGGCGCCGCTGGGCGCGGCGTGGCTCGCCACCAATGGCGGCGTGGTGTGGACGGGCCTCGTGCTGACGCTGGCGGGGATCGTGACGCTGGTGGGCGTGCTGGCGGCGCCACGACAGTAAGCACTCCTTCGACCCGCTTCGCGGACCATCTCCCCATTTGTGTTTCGCAAAAATAGGGAGGACAAAAGAAGGCAGTCTCTTTTCCCTCTCCATTTTTGCCGCAGGCACAAATGGGGAGGTGGCAGCCCGAAGGGCTGACGGAGGGGTTATTCGCCTGCGTGCAGCAGCGTCAGCCGCGCCTTGCCGACCTTGCGTTCGGCATCCACCGTCAGGCTGCGCACCCCGGCAGGTTCGTCCGCATGGGTTTCGAGGCTGACCCACGTGGCAGGGCCGATCCAGCCAAGGCGCAGGAGGCGCTCGATCGAGACCGCGCCGGCGCCCGAGCCATAAGGCGGATCGAGCATCACCACATCGAGCGGCGCGGGCGCCGGGCCAAGCGCGAGGACCGAGGCGGCGCGCACATCGCATTGCCCCTGCGCCTGAAGTGCGGCGATATTGGCGCGCAGCGCGCGGATGGCGGCGGCATCCTGCTCCACGAACACGGCTTTGGCCGCGCCGCGCGAGAGGGCTTCGAGGCCAAGTGCACCCGAGCCTGCGAACAGGTCTGCCACGGTGAGATCCTCCCAGCTGCCAAGGCGGCTGGTGAGCATCGAAAACAGCGTCTCGCGCGTGCGGTCTGCGGTGGGGCGAGTGGTATCGCCCGCCGGGGCCTGCAGCTTGCGGCCGCGCCAGGTGCCGGCAATGATCCG
Organism: Novosphingobium sp.; assembly: GCA_027490345.1. Classification (GTDB taxonomy): domain Bacteria; phylum Pseudomonadota; class Alphaproteobacteria; order Sphingomonadales; family Sphingomonadaceae; genus Novosphingobium. The sequence continues at coordinate 4,564 of JAIXYF010000475.1, read as the reverse complement.
CAGCATCAGCGCTTGGCTCCGGGCCGTCCGCCGGGCTTCTTTGGCGAACTGCGCAGCGTCTTGCGCGGCGCGCGGGCATCGGGGCCCGGTGAAGGCTGGGGCTGGGGCGCTTCGGCCGGAGCCTTGGCATAAGGCCGGTTGGGGTAGGTCTTCACGGGCTTTTTGGGTGCTGCAGGCTTGGACACAAGCTGACCGGCATCAGCGGAAGGCCGAATGCGCGAGGGACGTTCGGGTGAAGTACGTTCAGGTTCTGCGCGCAGACGCGAAGGCCGCTCGGGCTCGCGCAGCGCTCGCGCCGATCTGGCCGGCTTTGCGGCTTCTTCCACGGGTTTGGGCGCACGCGGTGCATAGGCCTTTCCAGCATGGACCGCCTGCTGCACGCGCGTGGCGTGATCGCCAGCAAGGCCCTTGCGGAAGCGTTCGACCACGATTTGCGGCACTTCCTCTGCCCCGCCACGCGGCAGTTCGCCCAGATCGAACGGGCCATAGCGTAGGCGCAAGAGGCGCGAGACTTCGAGGCCGAGGTGTTCGAGGACGCGGCGCACTTCGCGGTTCTTGCCTTCGGTCAGCGTCAGCTCGATCCACTTGTTGCGGCCTGCGCTGCGTTCCATATTGGCATTGATCGGGCCATAGCGGATGCCCTCGATCTCGATCCCCTGCATCAGATCATCGAGCATGAGCTGCGAGACATCGCCGAAGGTGCGCGCGCGGTAGGTGCGCGGCACGCCATTGGCGGGCAGTTCCATCGCGCGCTTCAGTTCGCCGTCATTGGTGAGCAGCAGCAGCCCTTCGGTGTTGATATCGAGCCGGCCGACCGGCATCACCCGGCCTGCGCCTTCGGGCAGCGCATTGCGCAGCGCGGTGTAGATCGTGGGCCGCCCGGTGGGATCGCGCTCTGCGGTGATCAGGCCCGAAGGCTTGTGGAACATGAACAGCCGCGGCGGCGCGGGCGCGGCGACGGGGTTGCCGTCAACCGTGACGCCGCGCAAGTTCTTGAGGATCGTGGCGGGGGTGGTGATCACTTCGCCATTCAGCGCGATGCGGCCTTCGCTGATGAACCGTTCGATCTCGCGGCGGCTGGCGATCCCGGCGCGGGCGAGCAGCTTGGCGATGCGGTCGCCTTCGCGCAGCGTTCCATCATCGGCGAGCGCGCGGACTTGCGGCGCGGCGGGCGCCTTTGGCAGGCGCGGCGCGGGGATCTTGTAGGGCGCAGGCTTGGCGGTGCGCGTACCCCTGCCGCTGCTGTTGCTGCCTGTGCCGGTAGGAGCCGCGGGCCTTCCCGGTCGGCCGCTCCTGTCTTTGGGGGGGAATGCCATGGTTTGCCCCTTACGCCGGAGTGGGCGCGCCGTCACCCTTCTTCGTATCGGGCGATTTCCTGCTGGCAGATCTCGTGGAAACGGCGGATTCCGCCTTCGAGTGTGCCCAGCGTGAGCTGCGGGACGGCGCCGGTGGCAAGGCCCTGCTGGCCCAGTTCGGCGGCGCGGAAATCCTCGGCGCCGAACACTTGTCCGTCGAGCAGCTCCCAGCTGCGCCGCCAGTGGTCCTCGGCCTTTTCGGTTTGTGGTGCCTCGGCAATCAGCATGAAATCTTCGACCAGTGTGAGGTCGTGGGCCTGCGGCATGATCGTCATCAGGTTCACGTAATCCGGGCTGATCACGATCACGGTGGCGGGAAACAGCTGATAGGCAAACGTGGCCACGCGGCGCAGCGCGGGCCAATCGGCCAGATCGAGCCCTTCCAGTTCGGCGGCGCGGCCGACCAACGAGCGCATGTGCGGGCCGATCTCGTCGCCCGCCGTGATGCCGTCCTTGAAATAGGGGCCGATGGTCCGGGCGTGGAGACGCTGCACGTGGTAGCTTTCGAGAAATGCGTCCATGATCAGCTTCCAGTTGGACGCGACCCGATGTGTGCGGCGGGCATAGAGATAGTGATGGCCAAGGTCTGCAGCGGCGAAATCGGCGCTGATTGTAGCGGCGTGGCTGAAATCCGCGGGCCTGCGCGCGAACCATATCAGCCCGCCTGCTTCGAGGCTGGGAAGTTCGACGAGGCTATGGGCGGCGTGATCGAGCGCGGGAAAGGTATCGGGGCGGGGCAGCGCGAGGAGCTTGCCGTCGGTGCCATAAGTCCACGCGTGATAGGGGCAGACGAGGCGCTTGGCGCAGGCCGCTTCGCCGCCTTCTACAAGGCGGGTGCCCCGGTGGCGGCACACGTTCATGAAGACGTGCGCTTTGCCTACTGTGTCGCGCGTGATCAGGAGGGGCCTGCCGGTCGCGTCGTGAGGAACAGCCATGCCCGGCTGCGGCAGTAGCGCGGACGGGGCGAGGACTTGCGGCAGCGCGCTGAACAGCGCGGCTTTCTCGCGCGCCCAATGTGCGGGATCGGTGTAGACCATGGCCGGGACGTGCGCGATGCTGTCCGCCTTGCGGCCTGCGCCCGATGCAACGAGGCGGGCCAGCGCAAGCTGGCCATCGGTGGGCCGCATTGCCCGTTCAGTGGTGGCCATTTTGCGGCTCTCCCCGGATTTCGTGTCTCTCCGGTGCTAGGCATAGCGCAATTTGCCGCTAATCATGCAGGGTAATTTCGGGTGGCAGCAAGGGTTTGAAATGGCATCGACCGGGGCATCAACAGGCGCTGAGGCCGAAAAGCCGCCGCGTCCCAAGGGGTTTCGGCTGCTGATGGTGGCGCTTGGCGCGCGCAAATCGGCCACGATGCTGGGCTTCGGATTTTCCTCTGGCCTGCCCTATGCGCTGCTGATCGGCACGCTAAATGCGTGGCTGGGCGAAGTGAAGATCGATCTCGCGACCATCGGCGTGCTTTCGTGGATCGGCTTGTCCTATTCGTTCAAGTTCCTGTGGTCCCCCTTGGTGGACCGCATGGCGCTGCCTGGGCTGGAGGTGCTGGGGCGGCGCAAGAGCTGGATCCTGCTGTGCCAGATCGCGATGGTGCTGGGCTTTGCCGGCCTTGCCGCGACTGATCCGGCTACTTCCATCGGCACGTTCGCGCTGTTTGCCTTCGTGGCGGCCCTGGCCTCGGCCACGCAGGACGTGGCGGTGGATGCCTGGCGGATCGACGTGGCGGACGAGGATACGCCGGTCGAACTGCTCTCTTCCATGTACCAGTTCGGCTACAGGATTGCCTCGATCGTCGGCGGCGCGCTGGCGCTGGTCTTGGCGGGGCGGATGTCGTGGCCGCTGGTCTATTGCCTGATGGCCGGGCTGATCGGGGTGATCTGCATCGTCACCTTGCGCGCACCTGATACGCCGCGGCCCGAACAGGGCCGGTTGCACGAAGCACTGGCGCAGCCGGGCGAGCTTGAGCCGCGCGCGCGGGGTCTGGCGCTGCTGATCGTGGGAACCAGCTGGGCCTGGGCCATCGGCACGATCATCCGTTTCATGATCACGATGCTCAGCCCGCTCGGGCCGGGCGAGAAACACCCTTCGGTGGGCGACTTCACCCGCGAATATGCGCCGCTGATCGTGCTCGCCACTGTGGCCGTGCCGCTGGTGGTGGCGGCGACCACCAACCTGCTCAAGCGGCAGGGCCGCGCGGTGCTGACCGCGCCGGACACCCGCGTTTCCCCGGCGCGCACGGCGGCGAACCATCTCTATGTCGCGCTGATTTCGCCGCTGGCCGAATTGGTGGCGCGGCTGGGCTGGGGTGTGCTCGTGGTGATCGGCATGATCCTGACCTACACGCTGTGCTACAACGTGTGGTCGAGTTTTGCGTTTCCGTTTTACCTTGAGCATCTGAAGTACACCAAGGACGAGGTGGCCTTTGCCTCCAAGGTCTTCGGCATCTTCATGACCATCGCGGGGATCAGCCTTGGCGGCTATCTGTTCCTGCGGCTGGCACGGATGCCGACGATCCTGATCGGCGCGATCCTGCCGATGCTGGGCAATTTCGTTTATGCGGACTTGGCCGAGGGCGCGCTCCATATCGACGCGGTGGGCAAGGCGGTGGGGCTGCACTGGCTGTTTGCGCTGTTCGGCTTCGATCCGCGCATGATCCGGCTGCTGCTGGCGATTTCGTTCGAGAACATTTCCACCGGCATCGCGGGGGCCGCCTTCGTGGCCTATCTCTCCGGCATCGTTTCGAAGCAGTACACCGCGGTGCAATATGCGCTGATGTCTTCGCTGACGTTTCTGATCGGCTCCTTGGGGCGCGGGATCGCGGGGGAGGCGTTCGATCTTTACGGCTATGCCACGGTGTTCCGCTGGACGGCGGCAGCGGGGCTGGTGGCGGTGGCGTTCGTCTGCGCGGAATGGGTGCGGGTGGCGCGGGAGAAGGCGATGCAGCCTGCGGAGGAAGCCGCCTAGTCCGGCGCTTCTTCGTTGCGCCTCAGCACATCACCCGCGAGGTAGAGCGAGCCCGCGATCAGGACATCGCCTTCGCCCGGCAGCGCGGCGAGCGCCTCGGCGACATTGTCGAAGCTCGCCACGGGCAGCGCGGTGAAGGGGGCGAAGTCTTCGGGCGTGTGCGCGTCGTGGCCGGGGGCAGGGACGATGGAGACCGAGGCAAGGCGGCCATCCAACGGGCGCAGGATGGCGCTGGGGTCTTTGCTGGT
>JAIXYF010000309.1 GCA_027490345.1 Novosphingobium sp. | reverse complement strand
TGATATCATGTTCGTTCCCGGCCACGGGCCTAACAGCACTTTCGGCCGGGAACGTCAGACCAACAGCTTCGTCAGCGATTACAATCTGATGCAGTGAGGGGGCTTATATCCCTCTCTTCAGGCCATCGCACTCATGCCAAGGTACTCATGCCAAGGCACTCATGACAAGGCACTCATGCCAAGACACTCATGATCGCCCAGATGGCAAGTCCCAGCTGGGTCAGCAGCGTGATGATCGTGCCGATGATGCGGCCCACGCCGAAGCTGCCGCCTTCCATGCCAAGGCCGTGGGCCACGCGGCCCAGCATGAACGTGCCGGCCACGGCGGCCAGCGCCGCGCTCGCCGGATGGGCGAATTCCAGCGCTGCGATCATCACAAGCACAAGCGGCGTGTTTTCGTTGAAATTGGCGTGTGCGCGCATGCGCCGGATCAGCTTGTCGTTGCCGCCATCGCCCACCGAAACTTTTTCGGCGGTGCGGACCTGACCGCAGCGGATCGAAAGCCAGATGTTGATGAGCGCGGCTGCGGCCACGGCCCCCAAAGTGATCGTGAGCGTGATGGGCAAGGTCATGAGCAGGTTATCTCCCCTTCCGGTATTGTGTTGTCATGTGCTGCGGCTCCTAGACGCCCGGAGCTTGCAAAGCACCCAGAAATCCGTATAGGCGCGCATTCGCCCGCGATTGGCGATTCCAGCTTGCTGCCAAACTTCAGCCGGGCCGCGAATGAAACGCGCTTGGACAGGGGTTGTGCATGGGGCCGGTATTGCCTATCGCGCTTGCCCGTAGACGACTTCAAGATCAGGAACAGGTGCCGCAATGGCCGTCCCCAAAAGAAAGACCTCGCCCTCCCGCCGGGGCATGCGTCGTAGCCACGATGCGCTGAAGGTCGATGCCTTCCACGAATGCTCCAACTGCGGTGAGCTGAAGCGCCCGCACATGCTGTGCGGTGCCTGCGGGCACTATAACGGCCGCGAGATCATCGCCGTCGGTCTCTGATTCCGGCGGAGGGGGAGACAGCCGGATCATGGCTTTGCCGCGTATCGCTGTCGATGCGATGGGCGGCGATGTGGGCGTGCGCGTCATGGTGGAGGGCGCAGCACTCGCGCGTCGCCAGCACGAGCAGTTCAAGTTCCTGCTCGTCGGGGACGAAAGCGCGATCAAGACCGCGCTTGACGCGCACCCCAATCTGCGCGCCGCTTCTGAGATCCTGCACGCGCCGGACGTGGTCTCGGGCGAAGAAAAGCCCACCCAAGCGCTGCGCCGCGCGCGCACCACGTCGATGGGCCTTGCCATTGCCGCCGTGAAGAGCGGAGATGCTGGTGCTGCGGTCAGCGCGGGCAATACCGGCGCGCTGATGGCGATGGCAAAAGTCGCGCTGCGCACGATGCCTGGGATCGACCGGCCGGCGTTGGCCGCGCTCGTGCCCACGCTGGGCGATCACGATCTCGTCATGCTCGATCTGGGCGCCAACACCGAATGCGATGCCCGCAATCTGGTGCAATTTGCGATCATGGGCGCGGCGTATGCGCGCGTGGTTCATGCCCTTGCCGAACCGCGCGTGCGCCTGCTCAATATCGGCACCGAAGACAACAAGGGCACTGACGAACTGCGTGAGGCAGCCGCCATGCTCAAGCAGGCGGGTGAAGCACTGGCCTTCCGCTTCGATGGCTTTACCGAGGCGGACAAGATCTCGCGCGGGGATGTCGACGTAGTGGTGACAGACGGCTTCACCGGCAACATCGCGCTCAAAGCGATGGAGGGTGCGGCCCGTTTCGTAGCCGATCTCCTGCGGCGCAGCTTCTCCAGCTCGCTGCGCTCCAAGTTCGGCTTCCTCATCTCCAAGCCCGCGACCGAATTGCTCAAGCATCACCTCGATCCCAACAATCACAATGGCGCTGTGTTCCTCGGCCTCAACGGCGTGGTGGTCAAAAGCCACGGGAGCGCTTCGGCACTTGGCGTCGCCCATGCGGTCGCAGTCACCGCACGGCTCCTGTCCGAACGATTGACCGAGCGGATTGCAGCGGATCTGGCCCAGGCCGGGCAAGATGCCGTGCGGGGCGCGACCACGCGGGGGCGCACGCCGCCCGAGAATCCTGGAGCTTCGGCATGACGCTGCGTTCTGTCATTCGTGGCAGCGGCTCTGCGCTGCCTGCGCGCGCTGTTTCCAATGCCGAGCTGGCAACCCAGATCGATACGACCGACGAGTGGATCGTCGAGCGCACCGGCATCCGCAACCGCTACATCGCGGGCGAGGGGGAAACCACGGCCACTCTGGCGACCGAGGCCGCGCAAAAGGCGCTGGAGGCGGCCGGGATCGCGGCCGCCGACATCGATCTGATCGTGCTGGGCACCTGCAGCCCGGACCAGACCTTTCCCGCCACCGCCACTCTCGTGCAGCACGCGCTGGGCTGCCGCCCAGGCGGGATTGCGTTCGATGTTGCCGCGGTCTGCTCGGGCTTCCTCTATGGCCTGGCCACGGCCGATGCACTGCTGCGCACGGGCGCGGCCAAGCGCGCGCTGGTGATTGGCGCCGAAACGATGAGCCGCCTGCTTGATTGGGAAGACCGCACGACCTGTGTGCTGTTCGGCGATGGTGCGGGCGCCGTCGTGCTCGAAGCGGTAGAGGTCGACGCGGGCGATCCGCGCGCGCCCGGCATTCTTGAAACCCGGCTCCACGCCGATGGCGGCCAGCGTGATCTGCTTTACATGGATGGCGGGCCATCGACCACCGGGACCGTGGGCAAAGTGCGCATGAAGGGCCGCGAAGTGTTTCGCCATGCCGTGGTCAATCTGGCGTCGGTGCTGGAAGAAGTGCTCGATGCAGCGGGCCAGACCGCAAGCGATGTCGATTGGGTGGTGCCGCATCAGGCCAACGCCCGCATCCTCGATGCGACCGCGCGCAAGCTTGGCCTCCCGCCGGAAAAAGTGGTGATCACGGTTGATCGCCACGCCAATACCAGCGCCGCATCCGTGCCGCTGGCCTTCGATACGGCGGTTCGCGACGGACGGATCAAACCCGGCGACCTCGTGATGTTCGAGGCGATGGGCGGCGGTTTCACCTGGGGAGCCAGCCTCGTCCGGGTGTAAATTCACCAAAGCGGACTCAGTCGCCTTGCAGTTTTCGTTGCAGACCAATGCATTGGGCGATAAAATATTCCATAAACCAGATTGTAAAGCGCGGCGGACACTGTATTGTGTCAACCTAACTTGTCGCTTTGGTATCAGGGGAATTGGGGATGCGTTCAGTGGGGACTCTTACGCGCGCAGATCTTGCAGAGAGCATCAATCGCCGGGTCGGCCTGTCGCGGGCCGATTCGCTCGGCATGGTCGAGGCTATCCTCGATCACATGTGCGAAGCGCTGGCTGAGGGCGAGAATGTGAAGATTTCGGGCTTCGGAACTTTTCTGCTACGCGACAAGGCGGAGCGGATTGGCCGCAACCCCAAGACCGGCGTTGAAGTGCCGATCACCTCGCGCCGGGTCATGACCTTCCGCGCGAGCCAGATGTTGAAGGACAGGATCGCTGCCAGCAGTTGATACCCCAGGATCGGCGCCGAACACCCCTCCTGTCTTTCAGGATGGCTTCGTTTTTGCAGACGGCAAGGCGCCAGATGCCTTGCGCACCATCGGCGAAGTGGCGCGCGCACTCGGCCTGAAGCAGCACGTCCTGCGCTATTGGGAAGAGCAGTTCCCGATGCTGCGCCCGCTCACTCGCGCAGGGGGGCGGCGCTATTACCGCGCCGAAGACATCGCACTCATCGCCCGCATCGATCAGCTGCTCCACCGCGAGGGCTACACGATCCGCGGTGCGCGTCAGGCGCTTGCGGGCAAGGGGGAGGCGCCTGTTCCGGCGCCCGCTCCTGCGCCGTCCGAGCCTGACACGGCGATGCCCGAGCAGGCCGAAATCATCTCGGCCCTGCGCATATTGCGCCGCCATCTTGAGACGATCCGGGGCAAGCTGGCGGCGGCCCTTGAGGATTGAGCGGCCCATCGCGCTGTATCAGGCGGACTGATCAAACGCTCGTTGCGAGCCAGACCTTGTGCCAAGACGGAAAGCGGGATGTCTCATGAAACCGTCAGCAGGTATTCCGTGCGTGTTTGGTGTTCTGGCTGCTCTTGCTTTTCCTTATCCGGCGAACGCAGCGCCAGAACCCGTGATGATGAACTTGCCGACCGGTTCGCGCGTGGCTTCGTGGACTCTTCCGGCGGTCTCTGATCGCCAACACAAAACCCCGATCATCTTCCTGCATGGGGGGCCGGGCCTCTATGTCGAGGATCGTCGGCTGGAAGAAGGTGCGGTATTTCGGCAGCTCGGCTTCCCGACAATTTACTTCGATCAGGCGGGCGGGGGCCGCTCTGATCGCTTGCCGGTTTCGGAGTATTCGTTTGCGCGGGCGGTTGCTGATCTGGATTCCCTGCGTGTTTCGCTGGGGCAGGACCGGGTCATTCTCTGGGGCAATTCCTATGGTGCCGCTTTGGCCGCAGTCTATGCGCAGCAATACCCAGACCGCGTCGCGGCTTTGATCCTGACCTCGCCCGGCATGTTTCCCGGCCTTGATGCCAAGCGAGACTACAGCGTGACGGCGCGTGACAAAGTTGAATACAGCCCCGCCATACGTGACGCGATTGGCCGTATCGACCGGTCTCCTGCCGAGGCCGAAAAGCAGATATCGCAAGCCGCAGCTGGCCAGCTGTTCGATCAGATTGTGAGTGAGGAGCTGCTGGACGGGGTTGTCTGCAAGGGCGCGGCAGTTCGCCCACCAGCCCTGCCGGGCGGGGGCAATCTATATGCCGCACGCGCAATCTTTCGTGACGTGAAGCGCGCGAAACTTCCGCCAAAGAGCGCGGCACATATCCCGACCTTGATCATCCGGGGAACGTGCGATTTCATCCCGGCCAGCAGTGCCGAGCGTTACCAGTCCTTCCTTGGCGGAAAGCTGGTGACTGTCCAAGGCACTGGTCACGGACTCCTTGAGCACCGCGAAGAAGTCGATGCGGCGTTGCGCGGGTTTGTCGAGAATGAACTTGGCGCACTGCGATTGCCTTGAAGCTGGGCCTCCAGCCGCACACCTTAATCGTTGAGCGTGGGCCCCAGCGCCGGGTCCAGATCGCGCGGGCGCTTCAGCGCGGTCAGCTGGCCGCAGCGTTCCGCAAGGTCGGCCCAGCGCTCGATGGCCAGTTCCAGCACCGCAAAGGTTGCGGTCGGGAACTTCACTTCCACTTCCTCGCGCAGCAGGCTTGTGCCATCATCGGGCACGAGATCGAAGATCAGGTCTTCCAGCCCCGGATTGTGGCCGATCATCAGCACGCTCTCCGGCTCGCCCGATAGCTCGCGCAGCAAGTCGATCAGCGTGTCGGAGCTGGCGAGGTAGATACGCCTGTCCCATTCCACCGGGAACGTGTGTCCCCAGGCCTTGCTCGCTTCCTCGATCGTTTCGGCCACGCGCACGGCGGGGGAGGCGAGGATGCGATCAAAGCGCAGGCACGTGCTCTTGATATGCCGGCCCATCGCCTGCGCACCGCGCACCCCGCGCGCATTGAGCGGCCGGTCGAAATCGCGCGCCCGCGCGTCAGACCAATCAGACTTCGCGTGGCGCAGGAGGGCGAGCGTTTTCACGCGCGCGTCTCGTTGATTTCGCGGGGGGAGGTCGCCGAGGTCACACCGTCAGAAACACTGCCCGCCACGCTTTGTAAAGCCGCATCGAGCGTGACGCGGCGCACCGGCGTGCCTGCAGGAAAGGCACTCAGAAGCCGTGAGGGGAAGGCGGAGGAAAGCACCACGAAGTGCCCCCGGTCCGTGCCCGTGCGAATCAGACGGCCAAATGCCTGCGCCAGCCGCGCGCGGATGATCCGGTCGTCATGCGCCTGCCCCCCACTATTGCTCCCACCCCCACCAAACTTCTCGGCGTGGGCCAGCCGCCGCGCGCGGTGGAGGATCGATGGCTTGGGCCAGGGCACTTGCTCCATCACCACCAGCCGCAGCGAATGGCCCGGCACATCCACCCCGTCGCGCAGTGCATCGGTGCCCAGCAGCGAAGCGCGCGGATCATCGCGGAAAATGTCGACCAACGTGCCGGTGGCGACCGGCCCGACATGCCGGGCAAACAGCGGCCGCCCGCCGCGCGCCAGCCGGTC
>JAIXYF010000012.1 GCA_027490345.1 Novosphingobium sp. | reverse complement strand
CTCAATGATCCTTATGTGAAGCAGGCCAAGGCCGAAGGCTGGCGCAGCCGCGCCGCCTTCAAGCTGATCGAGCTGGATACCCGCTTCAGCCTGCTGAAAGGCGCGCGCCGTGTTGTCGATCTTGGCATTGCGCCTGGCGGCTGGGCGCAAGTCGTGCGCAAGCAGGCCCCGGCGGCGGAAGTCGTAGGCATCGATCTGCTGCCGGTCGAGCCGATCGAAGGCGTGACCATCTTCGAGATGGACTTCATGACCGATGAAGCCCCCGATGCGCTGATCGGGGCGCTTGGCGGCGCGCCCGATCTCGTCATTTCCGATATGGCCGCCAACACCGTGGGCCATAAGGCGACCGACCACTTGCGCACCATGGGCTTGGTGGAAACCGCGGTTGATTTCGCGGTGCAGACACTGGCGCCCGGCGGTGCTTTCGTGGCGAAAGTCTTTGCCGGGGGGACCGACGGCGAACTGCTCAACATCCTGAAGCGCAACTTCCGCACGGTGAAGCACGCCAAGCCGCCCGCCAGCCGCAAGGACTCGTCCGAATGGTATGTCATCGCGCAAGGCTTCAAGGGGCGCGAGGAAGGCGTTTAATCCGAGATTGCTATCTCGGAGTTGCGGCACCGGCCCGCTCCCCCGCCCGGCCACCCATTCAGGGTACTCTCGTGGGTGGCCGGGCGGGGGAGCGGGCCGGTGCCGCCTCGAAATTCGCATTTTCGCGAATTTCAACAAATCGCCACCTTTCCACAGGCGGGGTTTTGCGCGAATCGGGTCGCCGGCCCTAACGGTCGCAACCCTTTCTGACCGGAGACCATGACCATGGCCGAAACCGCCGACGACCGCCTGCGCCTGCTGATCGAACGCATCGAGCGCCTTGAAGAAGAAAAGAAGGGCATCGGCGACGACATCAAGGATGTCTATTCCGAGGCGAAATCGACCGGCTATGATCCCAAGATCATGCGCCAGATCGTCCGCCTGCGGAAGCTGAAGCCCGATGATCGCCGCGAGATGGAAGCCATTCTCGATACCTACAAGAACGCGCTCGGCATCGAATAGCAGCGCTGGACGCCGGGCGCAGCTCCGCTAGGCTGCGGCAAACTGCCCAGTCGGAGTTGAACAGATGCGTCCTGCCTTGCTTGCGGGTTTTGCTGCACTGATTGCCCTTTCCCCGCCTGCGGCGGCAGAACCGGCGGCCAAGCCGCAACCCAAAGTGATCTACCTCCACGCCGGGCAGCTGCTCGATCAGCCGGGCAAGCCTCCTCGCGGCGCCTCCACCGTGGTCATCACCGATGGCATTGTCACCAGCGTCAGCGATGGCACCCTGCCTGCGCCAGCCGGGGCGACCACGCTGGAACTGGGCGATGCCTTCGTGCTGCCCGGCCTGACAGATTTGCACGTGCACCTGTTCAGCGATGGCGATCCGATGCGCGAGCGGCTGGAAGCCGCCACGCGCGACCGCGAAGACGGCGCTTATCTGGCCGCGCTCCATGCGCGCCAGACGCTGGAGGCGGGCTTTACCACAGTGCGCGATCTGGGCGGCCCGCCGCGCGGCGTGCGCGCGCTGCGCGATGCCATCGATGCGGGCGCCGTGCCCGGCCCCACGATCATCAACGCGGGCACGATGATTTCGGTCTCGGGCGGGCACGGCGATGGCGGCGGGCTGAGCGAGGAAAGCTACGGCGCATTTGCTCCGCACGATTACAACAACTTGTGCAACGGCGCGGATGATTGCCGCCGCGCTGTGCGCGAACAGATCCGGCTGGGTGCGCAAGTCATCAAGTTTGCCGCGACCGGCGGGGTGCTTTCCAATGTCGCGGGCGGGCTTGGCCAGCAGATGACGAGCGAGGAGATGAAGGCCCTGATCGACACCGCGCACAGCTTTGGCCGCAAGGTTGCGGCGCATAGCCATGCGGCAGCCGGGACCATGGCCGCGGTGAATGCCGGGGTCGATACCATCGATCATGGCACCTTTCTGGATGAGCCGACGATCAAGGCGATGATGGCACGCGGCACCTGGCTGGTGCCGACGATGCTCGCGCCCGAAACCGCGCTGGCGCAGGCGCGCGGCGGGCTCTTGCCGCCCGCCACGATCCCCAAGGCCGAAGCCGCCGCCGCTGCCGAGCGCCAATCGCATGCGCTGGCGATCCGGATGGGCGTGAAGATCGCGTTCGGCACCGATACCGGCGTTTCGCGGCACGGCGACAACGCGCGTGAGTTTGCGCTGATGGTGCGCGCAGGCATGACCCCGATGGCCGCGATCGCCGCTGCCACCGTGGGCGCCGCCGAAGCGCTGGGACGCGAGGCGAGCGCGGGCCGCATCGCGCCGGGCATGCCTGCCGATATCATCGCGGTGCACGGCGATCCGCTGCAGGACGTGACCCGGCTTGAGCACGTCGATTTCGTGATGAAGCGCGGCGCGATAATCAAGCAGGTGCGCTGATCCTGCCATGGCCGAGGCCTTGACGATCCGCGATGCGCGCGCCGCCGACGCCGCAGCCTGTGCCGAAATCTACCGCCCGCATGTGACAGACAGCTGGGTCAGCTTCGAGCTGGAAGCGCCTGATTCAGCGGAAATGGCCCGCCGCATCGCGCAATACGGCGCGAGCCATGCGTGGCTGGTGGCCGAGCGGGGCGGGGCCATCGCGGGCTATGCCTATGGCAGCCCGCACCGCACCCGTGCCGCTTATGCCACATCCTGCGATGTAGCGATTTATGTCAGCGCCGCCGCCCTGCGCAGCGGCATTGGCCGCGCGCTTTATGGCGCGCTGCTGGCGCGGCTGAAGGCAAAGGGCTTTCACGCCGCCTTTGCAGGGATCACCCAGCCCAATTCCGCCAGCGTGGCGCTACACGAGGCCTGCGGTTTCAGCCCTGTGGGGATTTACCGCGAAGTCGGCTGGAAAATGAGCGCGTGGCGCGATGTCGGCTGGTGGCAGCGAGTGCTCTAGCCACTGAGCAGCGCAAGGCTGAGCGAGATGCCATTGGCCGCGGCATGGATCAGCATCGCGGCGAAAATGCCCACGTGCATCCGGGTGTAGCTCAGCGTCATCCCGGTCCACAGCTGCGGCAGCACCAGCGGCAGCAGCGTCCATGAAAGGCGGGGATAATTGCTGAGGTGCGACAGCGCGAAAACCGTGATCGAAAGCCAGAACAGCACTGGAAAAGCCTGTTCAAAGCCGTGCATCACCCCCCGCCGCCGAAGCCACCACCAGCCCGCCGGCGCGGCGATGCCCATGCCCAGCACGCCGAAGCTGGCGGGCACTTCGGCCACGTGAAAGTTCACCATGGCGAGCAGCACTGCGGCTACCAGTCCGCAGCCCACCAGCCACAGCGCCCGCACGCGCCCGGTCAGCCAGCCGCGAAACGCCAGTTCCTCGGCCAGCGGCGCGAGCAGCACCACGAACGGCACCAGCATGGCGCTGGACACGGTCTTGAACGCTTCGGGCGCGGGAAGGCTCATGGCCTTCTGCCAGAATCCAAGCAGCGGGAGGAGCACGCCCAGCAGCACTGCCAGATGCAGCACAAGAATGGCACCAACGGTGCGCCATGCCCCGGGCGCGCGCAGTCCGCTGGGAGACATGAGCCGGGGCCGGGCCAGATAGGCGGCAAGATCGCGTGTGAGGGCCATCATCGTGCAGGCATTGCCCCATGCCGGGTTAAAACCGGGTGTGTGCGCCCGATTGCCGTATTGGCCCGTCTGGGCTAGGGCACCGGCCATAACCCACCCAGATAGCCAACCCAGAAAGCCTTCGAGCAGCACACCATGGCAGGCCATTCCAAATTCAAGAACATCATGCACCGCAAGGGCGCGCAGGACAAAAAGCGCTCGGCGATGTTTTCCAAGCTCTCCCGCGAAATCACCGTCGCGGCCAAGATGGGTATGCCCGATCCGGACATGAACCCGCGCCTGCGCGCCGCGATCAACGCCGCCAAGGCGCAGTCGATGCCCAAGGACAATATCCAGCGCGCGGTCGACAAGGCGAGCAAGGGCGACGGCGATAACTACGAAGAAGTGCGCTACGAAGGCTATGGCCCGGGCGGCGTGGCGATCATCGTCGAAGCGCTGACCGACAACCGCAACCGCACCGCCACCAACGTGCGCACCGCGTTTGCCAAGAACGGCGGCAATCTGGGCGCATCGGGCGCGGTGAGCCACGGGTTCGAACGGCTTGGCCTGATCGAGTATCCCGGCAAGGTGGGCGACGAGGAAAAGGTCCTTGAAGCCGCGATCGAAGCGGGCGCCGAAGACGTGGAGAGCGATATGGGGGACGGGGACGAGAACCCCGGTAGCCACCAGATCTGGGTGACCATCGAACAGCTCCACCCCGTGGCGCGTGAGCTGGAAAAGGCGCTGGGCGAAGCCGAGGGCGTGAAGCTGGCGTGGAAGCCCAACATGACAACCACGGTCGATGCGGAAACCGCCGCGACCCTGCTCAAGCTGATCGACGTGCTTGAGGAAGACGACGACGTCCAGACCGTCTGGGGCAATTATGAAATCCCCGACGACGTGATGGAGAAGCTGGGTTGAGCCTTGATTCCTCCCCGAACTGGGGAGGGAGACCATCCACAGGGTGCTCGAGGGGCATGAGCGGCGGATGATCATCATCGGTATCGATCCCGGCCTCACCGTGACCGGCTGGGGCATTGTTGCCAAGGCTGGCAGCCGCCTTTCCCACGTCGCCAATGGCCAGATCCGCACCGATGCCAAGGCCGATATGGCGCAGCGGCTGGTGGAGCTGGATGCCGGCCTTGCCGCCGTGATTGCCCTGCACCAGCCCGATGCGGGGGCGGTGGAGGAAGTGTTCGTCAACGTGAACCCGCAGTCCACGCTTAAGCTAGGGCAGGCGCGCGGGGT
>JAIXYF010000498.1 GCA_027490345.1 Novosphingobium sp. | reverse complement strand
GGGATGTAGCCGCCCGGGAAGATATACTTGCGCGTGAAGTCGTCGGTGATGTTGGGCGGGCCGGAGCGGCCGATGGTGTGCAGCAGCATCACCCCATCGGGCGCGAGGAGATCGTGGCACTTGCGAAAGAACGTCTCGTAATTGGGCACGCCGACATGTTCGAACATGCCGACCGAGACGATCCGATCAAACGGCCCCGCCTGATCGCGGTAATCGGTGAGGCTGAAGGTGACTTTATCTGCCACGCCTTCGCGCTGTGCCCAGGCCTTGGCATAGCCGATCTGTTCGACGCTGAGCGAAATGCCGTGGATGCTCGCGCCGGAAATCCGGTGGAGATGCAAGGCAAGCCCGCCCCAGCCGCAGCCGATATCGAGCACGCGCATACCCGGCTTCAGATCGAGCTTGGCGGCGATGTGCTCCATCTTTGCGAGCTGCGCGTCTTCCAGCGTGGCAACGCCTTCATCCCAATAAGCGCAAGAATACTGGCGCGCGGGATCGAGGAACAGATCGTAGAGCCGATCATCAAGATCATAGTGATGCGCCACGTTGCGCTTCGAGGAGAGGCGCTGGTTGCGCTGATCGAGCCGCGCCATGACGGCCACGCGCAGCTTGTCGAACACGTTGAGGTTATCGAGATCGCCGCCCTTTTCCCAAGGATTGTTGCGGCGGATGAAGCCGACGAAATCCATGATGTCGCCATGTTCGATCGACAGGCGGCCATCCATGAAGCATTCGGCCATGCCCAAGGTCGGGTTGCGGGCGATGGTGCCGGGAACGCGTGCGTCGTGGAGCTTGAGGCCGAGATCGGGCCAGCCCGGGGTGGCCGTGCCGTAAACCCGCTGGCGGCCGGATGCTTCCGTCAACGTAAGCGTGCCGTTGGTGACCAAACGGCGCAGAGCAGCATCAAGCAAAATCATGGACATCGGGCGCGACCTTGTTGACCGGTTTAAGGGATCATCGGTCTATGCCGCGCCAGCCCCGCGCGGGCAAGCCACGCGGGGCATTCAGGGAGTGTGCATCAGCGGCAGCGCGAGCCGCTGCGTTCGATTTCGCGGCCTAGCAGCGCACCGCCCGCTGCGCCCAGCAGGGTGCCCACGGTTCGATCGCCGCGCGTGTCGATGGTGCGGCCGAGCAGAGCGCCGCCGACAGCGCCGATGACAAGGCCGGTCGTGCCGTTTTTGCGCCGGCAGTGGTAGCGCCCGTCGCGCCCGCGCCAGACGCGGTCGCGGCTGGAGATGGCGTGCGGCTTGGTATAGCGGCCATAGCGGTCATATTCGTCATCGTCTCCGCGGTGGTTCCAGGATGGCGGATCAGCCAAAGCGGGGGTGGCAGCCAGCCCGGTGCCAAGGGCGGCGAAAGCGCAGGCTGCGGTGATGAAGATCTTGTTCATGCTGGATTTCCTTTCTTTCGTGCGATGGATCGGTGAGGCAGAGGCTGCAGGCTGCAGGCTGCAGGCTGCAGGCCCAACCGCAGATGAACGCAGGGCCAAAGGCGATGAGATGAGGTCTGCGCGCGACGAGTTGCAGGCGTGGATCAAGGGCCCACCCCATAGAAACCAAACAGGTTATTGCGTACGGGCTTGGACGGACACCAAGCGATGCGGTGACGATGGCGCTCAACCCGAATTGGCAGGTGGCACCGGCCAGCGCCTTTTGCGCCAGCCTCTGTTGATCAGCCGAGCGCGGCTTGCTTTTCTTCGAGAAGCCGGTCGACCTCGGCGCGGGACTTGCGCTCGGCCGCGGTCTTGAGCTGGCCGCAAGCGGCATCGATATCGCGGCCGCGCGGTGTGCGCACCGGCGCGGAAATGCCGGCATCGAACACGATCTTGGCGAAGCGCTTGATCTGCTCAGGCGTGGAGCATTCATAAGGCGCGCCCGGCCAGGGATTGAACGGAATGAGGTTCACCTTGGCCGGCAGCCCATAATGCCTGAGCAGGCGGACAAGTTCGTGCGCATCGCTGTCGCGGTCGTTCTTGTCCTTGAGCATGACATATTCGAAGGTGATCCGCCGCGCGTTGGAGGCGCCGGGATAATCGGCGCAGGCCTGCAGCAGGTCTTCGATCCCGAACTTGCGGTTGATCGGCACGATCTCGTCGCGCACCTCTTTCGTCACCGCATGCAGCGAGACGGCCAGGTTTACGCCGATTTCCTCGCCGGCGCGGGCCATCATCGGCACCACGCCGCTGGTGGAAAGCGTGATGCGGCGCTTTGACAGGGCAAGGCCATCGCCGTCCATCACCACTTTCAGCGCATCGCGCACATGTTCGAAATTGTAGAGCGGTTCGCCCATGCCCATCATCACGATATTGGTGAGGAGGCGGCCATCGGGCGTGTAGTCGGACGACTCGTCGTCCTCGGCATCATCGAAATCGTCGTGGATATCGAGCGCGGCCATCGAGCCGCGCGGCCATTCGCCCAGCACATCGCGCGCGAGCATGACCTGGCCCACGATCTCCCCCGGCGTGAGATTGCGCACGAGGCGCATCGTGCCGGTGTGGCAGAAGCGGCAATTGAGCGTGCAGCCCACTTGGCTGGAAACGCACAGCGTGCCGCGCGTGGCATCGGGGATGAACACCATTTCGAAATCGTGCGCGTCAGCGGTGCGCAGCAGCCACTTGCGCGTGCCATCGTTCGACACTTGCGCCTCCACCACTTCGGGCCGGCCGATCACGAAGCGCTGCGCCAGCCACGGGCGCATGGTCTTGGCGATATCGGTCATCGCCTCGAATTCGGTGACGCCGCGGTGATAGAGCCAGTGAAACACCTGCTTGGCACGCAGCTTGGCTGCCTTGGCATCAAGCCCGGCTTCGAGGAACAGCGCGGCAATCTGGGTGCGGCTGAGCCCGATCAGGTCTACCCGGCCATCGGCACGCGGGGTTACCTCACGCGGGACGGGCACGGGATCGATATGTCCCGGGATCGGCATCGCCGTGATCTCGGTCATGATCTGGGGCGTCATCTGAGGCTCTGGCTGCATGGCGCGCATATAGGGGGACTTGCCCGCGCGTGCAAACGGCGGTGCGGCGCGGTCAGTTCTGCGCGCAGCCGAGCGTGGCGGCGTCCATCGCCGAAGCGGCGCCTGCGAGCGGATAAGTATCGGTGAAGGTGCGGCCCGAGGCGCTGCGCGCGCTAACGCTCATCATCGCGGCCGAGCGCATGGCGGCCACGACGGCTGCATCCATTTGCCGGTCTGCCGCCCAGGCATCGCTCGCCCCGGCCAGCAGCGCGAACCGCTGCGCGCCGACCGTGAGCGTGACCGTGCCGCCGGGGCCAATCTTGCGCGAAAGCCGGACATGGATTTCACCGCGCGCGCCGCGCCGGGGCCAGGTGCCGACGGTGAAATAGGGCTGAAGCTCGTTCAGCCGGCCCGGTGGGGCTTCGGCCATGGAAATGGCGTAGCAGCGCGGCACGCCGGCATCCAGAAACGCGCCCCACGTGTTCCAGATGCCCAGGCTGTCCCGCGCAGCGGCAGGATCGGCCGAAAGACCGGCGGCCAGCACAGCTGCAGCGAGCAGGGCGCCGGGGAAAGGCAGCGCCCGCTTCATGGGTCTACCAGATCGAGATAGGCGATGACGTCGTTGTCAGTCGCGAGGAACAGGCCCTCCTGCACGTCTTCGCTTTGCTGCGCGGCAAGGGCAAGCGCTTCGGCTAGCGTGCCATAAAGCAGCGTTTCAGCCGCGCCGCCCTCCGGCCCGTCGCTCAGGTGATAGAGGCGCACGGTGGTGCCCTCGTGGATCGAGCGCATCAGTCGGTGCCTTCGCGCCGCTGGCCTTCCAACCGCGCACCATCGAGCAGGCGGGCCGCGCGGTCTGCCTCGGCCGTGGTGGCGGCGCGTTCGCTGCGGGTGCGGCCGTGGGCGGCGCGATTGGTGGCGGCCTGCGCCTCCTTGGTGCGGCGCGCGGCGGCCTTGCGGGCCAGGCGCAGATTGACCACGTCGCCCATCAGGTGTGCTCGCTGCCCCGTTCGGACCCGAACAGCACGCGTTCCCCGCCATCCTCAACCAGCGCGATCGAGCCTTGCACCAGCGAGGGCGCAATCGGTGCGCCAAGATCGGGATGGATCGGATAGCCCGCCATGATCCCGCGCAGCACCCGGCTGGAAATGCCGTGCATGACCACCACGTGATCGCCCGGCATATCGCCGACTTCGGCAAGCCAGCGGGTGAGGCGGGCAGCGATCATGGGGTAATCCTCGCCCTGGGGCGCAGGGCGCAGAAGATGGTCGGCAATGACAATAGGTCCTACTTCGGCCTCCACATCATCATAGAGCCTGCCGCACCATGTGCCCATGTCAATCTCTCTGAGATGATGCGTGCGATGGGCTGCGAACCAATCGAGCCCAAGTTCGTGGGCAATGAGCGCGGCAGTTTGCAAGGCGCGGCCGGTTTCGGAGACGTGAAGCGTGACTGCAGGCGCAGGGCCGAGCGCGGCGCGCAGAGCTTTGCCCATGGCCAGCGCTTGCTGCGTGCCGAGTGCGGTGAGGGGGGTGTGGATGTGGTTCGCCTGAAGACGGCGGGCGGCGTTATACACCGTCTCGCCGTGGCGCATGATGAAGAAGCGGGAGCTGGCCATGGCGCGGGTGATACCCCGATGGGCGGCGGAAAGCGAGAGGGGGAGCGCGGCCTTCGGCACACCGAAACCCCGCACGGAGGAGCCTACCAAGCGGCGGCCTTGCGCGCGAAATCCGCCGGTTGCCAAGCTTGCGCAGCGGGCCTCAGCGCCAATCAGCCAGCATTCGGGCCAGCGTGCTTCGCCCCGGCAGGCAGCGCGTGGGATTGGCGCGGGGCAGGGCGGCGCAATCCCACCACGCGCCTTCCGCGCCCGTCCGCCTGTCGCGCAAATAGACGAAGCCGGGGCCCTGGCCGGGCGCTGCGCCCAGCAGTTCGCCCACCACCGCGCAGCGCTCCCGCTCGGCGCAGGCGGCCAGCGCGCGCAGGGCATAAGTTCCGGGGAAGGCTGCCGGATCGAGCATCAGCACGATGCGCGCGCTGGCAGCCTGGGCGGGGCTGACAGTAGTGGAGTGGCTGGCGCCGCCGGGCGCGGCAAGGTGCGGGCCGGGCAGGGTGGTTTCGGTGCGGGGCGAGCCTTCTGCATCATCCAGCGGCAGATAGGCCAGCGGGGCACCCGCGCCAGCGGCATTGGCCATGGCCGCCGCAGCCGCCGCAGCAGCCTCTGCCGGGGCAGCGCCCGCGCCGCCATGAGCGGCAGACAGCGCGGCCATCAGCGCAACGCGCGGCTCCGCCCCGCTGAGCGCGGCGCGCAGCACGCCGGGCGTGCCCCAGGTGCCCG
>JAIXYF010000137.1 GCA_027490345.1 Novosphingobium sp. | reverse complement strand
GGCGTAAACCGACAGGAACTCCTGCGGGCAGCTGTCGAGCCCCTCACCGCGCAGCAGCAGCATGATGGTCTGCAGCCACATGCCGACGTCCGACCACTGCGGCGGACCCATGCGGCGATCAAAGTAGCACATCAGCACGGCCGGGGCGCCGAACGAGACGAGGTTGCTGCCCATGAACTTGTTGCGGGCTTCCTCGTCCTCGCGGCCGATGCCCATCGCACTGTACATCGCCTTGCCCACGCCGTGCAGCCGGGCCTTGCATTCGGGAATCACTTCGGGATCATCCCAGCTATATTCACGCGGGTCCTGCGGCGGCGTGACCGCCATCTTCGCCTGCAGTTCCTTGAGCGGCTCGCCAGTGACGATGGTCGCTTCCCACGGCTGGAAATTGCAGCCCGAAGGCGACCAGCGCGCGGTGTCCATCACGCGGCGCAGCACATCGAGCGGCACGGGCTTGTCCTGAAACGCGCGGACAGAACGGCGCGTAAGTACGGCTTCAGCAACATCCATCGGCATCAAATTCCCCCAATTCTCATATCATGAACTCAGTCGTCGTCTTCGAACAATCCCGCAAGCTGCTCGACCATCGTGCCGCCCAGCTGCTCGACATCCATGATCGTGACCGCGCGGCGATAATAGCGCGTCACGTCGTGGCCGATGCCGATGGCGACGAGCTGGACCGGAGATTGCTTTTCGATCCAGTCGATCACGCGGCGCAAATGCTGTTCGAGATAGCCTGCTGAATTAACCGAGAGCGTCGAATCGTCGACCGGTGCGCCATCGGAAATGACCATCAGGATGCGGCGATCCTCTTGCCGCGCCAGCAGGCGCGTATGCGCCCAGAGCAGCGCCTCACCGTCGATGTTTTCCTTGAGCAGGCCTTCGCGCATCATCAGGCCAAGGTTCTTGCGCGCGCGGCGCCAAGGCTCGTCCGCCTTCTTGTAAACAATGTGGCGCAAGTCGTTGAGACGGCCGGGATGTGCAGGCTTTCCACCCGAAAGCCACGCCTCACGCGATTGGCCGCCCTTCCAAGCGCGCGTGGTGAAGCCAAGCACTTCGGTTTTCACGCCGCAGCGCTCCAGCGTGCGGGCCATGATATCGGCACTGATCGCTGCGATGGAGATCGGCCGCCCGCGCATCGAGCCGGAATTGTCAATCAGCAGCGTGACGACGGTGTCCTTGAACTCCACGTCGCGCTCGATCTTGTAGGACAGCGAGTGGCCCGGCGAAATGACGACGCGGGCCAGCCGCGCGGCATCGAGCAGGCCTTCCTCCTGATCGAAATCCCAGCTGCGGTTCTGCTGCGCCATCAGGCGACGCTGCAGCCGGTTGGCCAGGCGCGTGACGATGCCTTGCAGGCCCTTCAGCTGCGCATCGAGATAGGCGCGCAGCCGCGTCAGTTCTTCCTCGTCGCACAGTTCGGCGGCGGAGACGACTTCGTCAAAACTGGTGGTATAGGCCTTGTATTCCCAGCTGTCCGGCAGGTCGGTCCACGGCCGGTTGGGGCGCGTGGGGAGCATCCCCTCCTCGCCCTCGTCGGCCATGTCGGCGTCGGCGCTGTCTTCGCTAGTTTCGGACTGCTCCTGATCCTCGCCTTCTTCGTCGCCTTCGGTGGTATCGCCCGCCACTTCGCTGGGCTGCTGCTCGGCGCCGTCGTCCGAGGCGTCGGGCTGCTCTTCGGCCTGATCGTCGGCCTGCTCGCCCTCGTCCTCCTCGCCGCCTTCGTCTGCCTCGTCGGTCGATTTGGTGAGATCGAGGTGGCCGAGCATTTCGAGCGCCAGGTTCTGGAACGCCTTCTGATCGTCCAGCAGATCGGCGAACCCTTCAAGATCTGCGCCTGCTCGCGCCTCGATCCAGCTGCGCACCATAGCGGTGCCCATTTCGGCGGCGGCGGGCACGGGCTGCCCGGTCAGCTTCTCGCGCAGCAGCATGGCCAGCGCAGTGGGCAGCGGCACTTCTTCGGGGCGGCTGGCGCGGGCGATGGGATCGGAGGCCAGCCGCACCGCCGTTGCCGCATCCAGATTGCCGCGAATGCCGGCATAGCCATCCGAGCCCAGCGCTTCATAGCGCACTTGCTCGATTGCATCATAGCAGGCGCGCGCCAGCGGCTCGACCGGCGCGCCCCGGCTGTGCACCGCCTCGCTGTGGAGCCGCAGCTTCAGCGCCATGCCATCGGCAAAGCCCCGCGCCTCGGCCACTT
Organism: Novosphingobium sp.; assembly: GCA_027490345.1. Lineage (GTDB taxonomy): Bacteria > Pseudomonadota > Alphaproteobacteria > Sphingomonadales > Sphingomonadaceae > Novosphingobium. Next base: position 6,670 of record JAIXYF010000137.1, on the reverse strand, counting down.
GCGCGGCAGGCAGCGCGCGTCCCGGCATCGGCAGGCGCAAGTTCGTTCCCGTCTGGCTCGGCCCGTCGGCGGTCCAGGCAACTTCAAGCTCGGGCACATCGGCCACGGCGCGCGCTGTGCCGGCAAGCACCGAACGGAACTGGTCGAGAGGGCTTTCGTCAGGCAAGGTCTGGGTTCGTCCGTCGAGAGAAAATCAACCGAAAGTCTGGTTCAGCCGATGGTCTGGCCGGTCTTGGCCCAATCCGCAAGGAAGCCCTCGATGCCCTTTTCGGTCAGGACATGCTTGAACAGGCCCTTGATCACCGCCGGGGGGGCCGTGATCACGTCTGCGCCGATCTTCGCGCTTTCCAGCACGTGAACGCCGTGGCGGATCGAGGCGACGAGGATTTCGGTGCCGAAGGCGTAGTTGTCATAGATCAGGCGAATGTCGCGGATCAGATCCATGCCATCAAAACCGTTGTCATCATGGCGACCCACGAACGGCGAGATGAACGTGGCGCCCGCCTTGGCCGCGAGCAGCGCCTGATTGGCCGAGAAGCACAGCGTGACATTGACCATCGAACCATCGCTGGTGAGCGCCTTGCAGGTCTTGAGCCCGTCAATCGTCAGCGGCACCTTGATGCACACGTTGTCGGCGATCTTGCGCAGCACTTCGGCCTCACGCATCATGCCTGCATGATCGAGCGCGACGACTTCGGCGGAGACCGGGCCTGTGGTCAGGGCGCAGATTTCGCGTGTCACTTCGATGAAATCGCGGCCCGCCTTGGCGATCAGCGAAGGGTTGGTGGTCACCCCGTCGAGCAGGCCGGTTGAGGCAAGGTCGGCAATTTCTGCGGTGTCGGCGGTGTCGACGAAAAACTTCATGGCGCGCGTATCCTGTATCCGATTCTGCCAACCCTATAGCGCGCGGGGGGCGGCTGTGTAGCCTGTCATTCTTCCACCCTTTCGGTGAAGCGCAGGCTTTGCCCCGAAGGGCGCATCGCACTAGACGGATGGGATGACCCGCGTCCGCTGCCTCGTCTTCAATGCTGCGCTCGGCGCGCTCGATTACCGGGTGCCAGCCGGAATGGACGTTGAGACCGGCAGCGTGGTGGTGGTGCCGCTGGGGCCGCGCCAGATCATCGGCGTGGTGTGGGACGCGGGCGAACTGCCGGGCGACGACTACCCGGAGCACAAGCTGCGCAGCATTCTGGAGGTGCTGCCGGTGCCGCCCTTGCCCGCCCCGCTGCGGCGGCTGATTGCGTGGACAGCAGACTATTACCTCGCGCCGCTTTCCGCCGTGGCGCGCATGGCGCTTTCCAGCAGCGCGGCCTTGAAAGGCGGCGGGACGATCACCGAATACCGCTTGAGCGGCGAAGAACCTGCGCGGATGACGCCGCAGCGGCTAAAGGCGCTCGATCTGCTGCAGGGCGAACAGGCCACTATGCGTGAGCTGGCCGAGATCGCGGGGGTTTCCGAAGGCGTGCTGCGCGCCATGCTGGGGCAAGGGCTGCTGGAAGCGGTGCTGGTCGATAGCGACCGGCCCTACCCCGCACCCGATCCGCATTTCACCCAGCCCGAACTGGCCGCCGAGCAGGCCGAGGCTGCCGCCGAAATGGTGGCCGCGGTCAAGGCCCGCGCCTTCCAGCCGTTCCTGCTCGATGGCGTGACCGGTTCGGGCAAGACCGAGACGTATTTCGAGGCGGTCGCGGCGGCGCTGGAAGCGGGGCGGCAGGTGCTGGTGCTCCTGCCCGAGATCGCGCTCACGGCCGCCTTCCTCAGCCGCTTCGAAGCGCGCTTCGGGGTCGCGCCGGTAACGTGGCATTCCTCGCTCAAGGCTTCGGAGCGGCGGCGGGCCTGGCGGCAAGTGGCGTTTGGCGGGGCCAAAGTGGTGGTGGGTGCGCGCTCGGCGCTGTTTCTGCCGTTTGCCGATCTGGCGCTGATCGTGGTCGATGAAGCGCACGAGATCGCGTTCAAGCAGGACGACGGGGTGCGCTACAATGCGCGTGATGTGGCGGTGATGCGCGGGCATTTCGAGGGTGTGCCGGTGGTGCTGGCGAGCGCCACGCCCGCGCTGGAGAGCCTCCAGATGGCCGAAGCCGGGCGCTACAAGCGACTGGTGCTGCCGAGCCGGTTTGGCGGGGCGACACTGCCGCGAATCGAGATCATCAACCTCACGGAAATGCAGCCTCCGCGCGGGCGCTGGCTGGCGCCGCCGCTGGTGGAAGCCTTGGCTGATCGGCTGGCCAAAGGCGAGCAGAGCCTGCTCTTCCTCAACCGGCGGGGCTATGCGCCGCTGACGCTGTGCCGCCACTGCGGCTTTCGCTTCAAGTGCCCCAATTGTTCGGCCTGGCTGGTGGAGCACCGGCTTTCGCAGCGGCTGGCGTGCCATCACTGCGGCCACGAAGTGCCGCCGCCGCCCACGTGCCCCGAATGCGGCGAACCCGATTGCCTTGTCGCCTGCGGGCCGGGTGTGGAGCGCATCGCCGACGAGGTGAGCGAGCTGCTGCCCGGCGCGCGGGTGGCGGTGGTCACTTCGGACACGCTTGCCAGCCCGGCAGCGGCGGCCGACTTCGTGGCGCAGGCAGAAGGCCGCGCGATCGATGTGATCGTGGGCACGCAGCTTGTCACCAAGGGCTTTCATTTTCCCGAACTGACATTGGTGGGCGTGGTCGATGCGGACATGGGCCTCGATGGCGGGGACTTGCGCGCGGCGGAGCGGACCTATCAGCAGATCGCGCAAGTGGCCGGCCGGGCCGGGCGCGGGTCCAAGCCGGGCGAAGTGCTGATCCAGACTCGCCATCCCAAGGCCGCCGTGATCGCCGCTCTGGCCAGCGGATCGCGCGACGCGTTCTATGCCGCCGAAACCGAAGCGCGGCGCGAGGCGGGCGCACCGCCGTTTGGCCGGTGGGCAGCGATCATCGTATCGAGCGAGGACGAGGCCGAAGCGCGCGATGCGGCCCGCGCCATCGGCGGCGCGCGGCCGGATGAGCCGGGAGTGCTGGTGCTTGGCCCCGCCCCTGCCCCGCTTTCGCTGCTGCGCGGGCGGCACCGCTATCGCCTGCTGATCGCGGCGCGCCGATCTGCCGAAGTGCAGAAGCTGATCCGCGCCTGGCTCGCCCCGCTGCGCATGCCGCCGGGGGTGCGCGTGGCGGTGGATATCGATCCCTATTCGTTCGTGTGAACGGCGTAGCGCACCGCGCCGACCGCATGATCGGCGGCCAGCGGTATCACCACATCGGCGCGCGGCGGCAGGTCGGCCAGCAGGTGCCGGGTCAGGCGTTCGTAGTGCATCACGAAGCGGCCAAGTTCGGCATCGGACATACCCTTGCCAGTGCGGGCGCGCAGTTTTTCCTCTTGCAGGCGCCGCCAGCCGAGGACGGCTTCGAAGCCAGGGGCCTCTAGCATCACGATGAGATCAGGCGCATCGAACAGCGCACAATAGGGACCGGCGAGTGCGGCGTTGACGTGGGTGCGCCACACGGCGGCGGCATCTTCCTCGGCTTCCAGCTGGTTGATGGGTGCCGCAAGGTCTGCCTCGGCCTGCGGGCGTGCGGCCATGCACCAGCCTTCGAACAGGAGGACATCGACCGGCGCGGCAAGCTCATGCCAGGCGCCTTCCGGCGCGCGGTCGTCGGCCGCCTTGTCGAAGCGCGGCAGCACGAGGCCTGCCTGCCCTGCCCGCACCCCGTCCAGCAGCGAGAGGCCGAGCGCGACGTCGTGCGTGCCCGGAACCCCGCGCGTGGCAAGCAGCGGATGAACGGAGCGGGCAAGCTCCACCCGCTCGCGCACGGTGAGGTAAAGATCGTCGAGCGAGAGCGTGGCAACGCCAAGGCCGTGTTCGCCCTCCAGCAGCGCTTCAAGCACGCGGCAGAGCGTCGACTTGCCGCTGCCTTGCGAGCCGCTCACGCCGACGATCAAGGGACCGGCGTGCAGGGCAGCATGCGCAGCGATATGCGCGGCGAGCGGACGCCAATGCGCCTCGACGGTCTCGCGATAGCTCGCAGGGAGGGCCTCGGCAACAAAGAGCGCCGCGAGAGCCTTGCTCGCCTCGCTCACCCCTCCAGTGCGGATTCGAGCAGCGCAGCGGCCTGCAGCAGGCGGTTGCCGTGGTCGGTTTCCTCCTTGCCGTTGGCGCGCAGCAGCGCGGCGGCTTCGTCGTTGCCGATGCTGGCAGCCCAGCCTTCATACAGCGTCTCGCCATCGAACTCGGTCTGCGCCAGCTTGCGCAGGGCCTCGGGCGTCAGTTCGCCAATGGGGAACGCGCCGCCGGCAAGGTAGGGGTTGGTGTCGGCCTCGGGCGGGGTGAAATCCGTGCCGGTCAGCAGCGTGAGCACGGCGGCAGCGCGGCGGGCGTGGACGAACTCTTCATCCCCATTGGTGCGCAGCAGATCGGCAACGGCGGGGTTTTCGGCACCTGCCGCCGTAGCGCGGTACAGTTCCTTGCTGGCCGCTTCGACAAGGCACATAACCTTGATATCCGTGATCGTGGGTGTGGTGACCGCGCCGATATGGGCGAAAGCCTCGCCAATGGTTTGCGGCATGCCAGCTTCGAGGGTCACGGTGGTCATGGATAGTCTCCCGGTTTTTCCTGATTCTGCCGTAGGGTACATCACGCCCGCCCGCCATGGGAAGGCCGCGATTAACCGCGCGACTAAAAGGGCAGAAGAGCCCCTTCGCGCTGCAGCAGCTCCGCCTTGATGGCGAGGCCCCAGGCATAGCCGCCCAGGCTGCCATCGGTGCGGATCACGCGGTGGCAGGGAATGAGGAGCGAGACGGGATTGGCTCCGTTGGCCGAGCCTGCCGCGCGCACCGCGCCGGGGCGGCCGACTGCGGCGGCAAGCTGGGCATAAGTGCGCGTCTCGCCCTTCGGAATGCGGCGCAGCGCTTCCCAGACTGCCCGTTGAAAGGGTGTGCCTGAAACGTCGAGCGGAATCAGCGCGAAATCGATTTCGCGAGGCGCTTCGACAGCGGCGGTGATGTCTCCCAGCAGGCGGCCCAAGCGTTCAGAGCCCTGCACCTGCTGCGCATGCGGGAAGCGCGCAGCAAGCACGTCCGCATCCTCGCCAAACGAAAGGCGGCAGACGCCCTTGGCGCTCGCGGCGACCAGCATTGGGCCGAGCGAGGTCGGCGCGATATCCCAATGGATCACCGCACCGCGTCCGCCGTCGCGCCACACGCATGGGCCAGTGACGGTCCGGTTATCGATCAGGCTCATCCCGGATTGCTCCATTGCTGCAGTGCGGTCTTTGTTACCATCCGGCGCGGCCTTGCGCTTCCCGGTATTTGCGCGCCTTATACCCCGCAAGGGAAAGCACTTGCAGCGAATCCACGCCCATCGGCAACTGGCATCTTGTCAGGCGGGGTCTTGGTTGCTAGGCGCGCCCCCAATCGGGGCCGCCTTGCTTGATGCTCGGCGCACGGCCCCCTGTAACCGAATAGATGCGATCCATCACTGGACGAAGGGAAACTGGGCGCGTGGAGATTTCCGGCGGGATTACGGCCAGCTTGGCAGGACGTTACGCGGCCGCGCTCTATGATCTGGCGGGCGAACACGGCGTGGTGACGGCTGTCGAAACCGATCTCGACACCCTGGCTGCGGCCGTGCGCGAATCGGCTGATCTGGCCGCACTGATCAAGAACCCCGAAGTCTCGCGCGATGCTGCTGCCAAGGCGGTGGACGCGGTGGCCGCGCATCTCGAACTTTCTGACCTCACGCGTAATTTCCTCGGCGTGCTTGCGGCCAATCGCCGCCTCGCCTCGCTGCCCGATGTGGTGCGCGCCTTCACCGCGATTGCCGCGGCAGCGCGCGGCGAAGTGACCGCCGAAGTCACCACCGCGCATCCGCTCGATGAAGCGCAGCTCGCAGAGCTTGCAGAAAAGCTCAAGGTCCGCGAGGGCCGCTCCGTCACGGTTAAGGCTCATGTCGATCCGGCCATTCTTGGCGGCCTCGTCGTCAAGATCGGTAGCCGCATGATCGACGGCTCGATCCGTACCCGTCTCAATTCGCTTGCCCAGGCCATGAAGGGCTAAAGGCTTAGGGCTAAAGCCAACAGGCTGTATGAAAGGCTGAAAATGGAAATCCGCGCCGCTGAAATCTCGAAGGTCATCAAGGACCAGATCGCCAGCTTCGGCACCGAGGCCCAGGTCTCGGAAGTCGGCTCTGTGCTGTCGGTGGGTGACGGTATCGCCCGCATCTACGGTCTCGATCAGGTCCAGGCCGGCGAGATGGTCGAGTTCTCGAACGGGGTGAAGGGCATGGCGCTCAACCTCGAAGCCGATAACGTCGGCGTCGTGATCTTCGGCTCGGACGCCGAGATCAAGGAAGGCGACGTCGTCAAGCGCACCGGCACCATCGTCGACGTTCCCGTCGGCAAGGGCTTGCTCGGCCGCGTGGTCGATGCGCTGGGCAATCCGATCGACGGCAAGGGCCCGATCGTGGACGCCGTGCGCACCCGCGTTGAAGTCAAAGCTCCGGGCATCATCCCGCGCAAGTCGGTGCACGAACCCGTGCAGACCGGCCTCAAGGCGATTGACGCTCTCGTTCCCGTCGGCCGCGGCCAGCGCGAACTGATCATCGGTGACCGCCAGACCGGCAAGACCGCTGTTGCGATCGACACCTTCATCAACCAGAAAGCCGCCAACGCGGGTGATGACGAGAGCAAGAAGCTCTATTGCATCTACGTCGCCG
>JAIXYF010000187.1 GCA_027490345.1 Novosphingobium sp. | reverse complement strand
GCCGCCCGGCGCGACGAAATCGACGCCGCGCTGACGGCCCGGCTCGCCGATGGCGGGTCCATCGCCCGGCTCGACCGCACGATGCTCCAGATCCTGCGCGCCGGGGCCTATGAGCTGATGGCGCGCCGCGATATCAACGTCGGCACAGTGATCGGCGAATACCTCGATGTGGCCCACGCCTTCTTTGATGCGCGCGAGACGAAGTTCGTCAACGGGCTGCTCGATGCGGTTGCGAAGGACGTGCGGACGTAAACGTCAGCTCGTCCTTCGCTAAGCTCGCAAGGAAGAAGTGCAGGCCGGGCGGACGGTCAGAGCCGCGCGGCGTGCCAGCGCAAATGATCGTCCATGAAGGTCGATATGAAGTTGTAGCTGTGGTCGTAGCCATCCTGCAGCCGCAGCGTCAGATCGACACCCGCCGCCTTGCAGGCCGCTTCCAGCAGTTCGGGCCGCAGCTGTTCGGCAAGGAAACCATCGGCTGCACCCTGATCGACGAGGATGTCCCCCGCCGGGCGTTTGCCATCTTCGATCAGTGCCACGGCATCATGCGCGCGCCAGCCAGCGCGGTCCTGCCCAAGGTAGCCGCCCAGCGCCTTGTGGCCCCAAGGCACTTGCCCCGGCGCGACAATGGGCGCGAAGGCGGAAAGCGACTTGAACATGTCCGGGTGTGTCAGCCCGATGGTCAGCGCGCCGTGGCCGCCCATCGAATGGCCAGTGATGCCCATGCGCGCGGGATCGATGGGGAAGTGCTCCGCGATCAGCGCGGGCAGTTCAGCCGTCACATAATCCCACATGCGGTAGTGGGCCGCAAAGGGTTCCTCGGTGGCGTTGACATAGAAGCCCGCGCCAAGGCCGAAATCATAAGCCCCTTCGGCATCATCAGCCACACCATCGCCGCGCGGGCTGGTGTCCGGGGCGACGAAGATCAGCCCCAGTTCGGCGCAAAGCCGCCGGTACTCGCCCTTGTCGGTCACATTGGCGTGGGTGCAGGTGAGCCCCGAGAGATAGAACAGCACCGGGAGCTTTGCCCCCTGGTCCGCCGCTTGCGGGGGCAGGAAGACCGAAAAGGTCATTCCCGTCCCCGTTGCGGAAGAGGCGTGCTTGTAGACGCCCAGCGTGCCGCCGTGTGCCTTGCTGGTCGATACGGTTTCGAGCGTCATGACAGCCTCTATCGCCTCAGCTGCCGATCACGTGGAGCGCGCACAGCTTGTTGCCGTCCGGATCACGCAGATAGGCAAGATAGTAGGGCGAACCTTCGCGCGGGCCCGGCGGGTCTTCACACGTGGTGCCACCATTGGCAACGCCGGCATCGTGCCAGGCATTGGCCTGATCCGGGGTCATCGCGAAGCCGACCGTGCCGCCGTTGGCACCGCAGGCCGGCTCACCGTTGATCGGCTTGGTCAGAAGGAAAATGCCGCCATTGTGCATGTAGACCACCCGGCCAGCGGGATCGATGATCCCGGCAGGGCCGCCAAATGCGGCGAACACGGCGTCATAGAACTTCTTCGAGCGCTCGATATCATTGCAGCCGAGCATGACGTGCGAAAACATGGCCTCTCCTTTTTGTCGTAAGCCTGCCGACCAGCCCTTTGGCGAGGTTGGCGCGAAAGGCGGTGTGCCCGTGCCGGGGCGGTCCGGTCAAGGGGCCAGCGGGCCTGCCCGGCAGATTTCAGGCAGGCGGATCGCGCCGTGCAATGCCGCGCACGAAGATGCCAACGGCGTGGCTTACCTGCCGCTCAATCTCCGCCTCGCCGGGCGGAGGAATGAGGCCGCTGGAGACGCGCATATGCAGATCGCCGCGCACCATGGCAAAAAATTGCTCGGCCGCGAGACGCGGGTCCGGGCAGTCTATCCGTCCCTCCTGATGGAACCGTTCCAATGCGGGGGTCAGCAAGGCATAAGCCGCATCCGGCCCATAGGCGAAAAACGTCTTCGCGACTTCGGGAAAGCGCTGGCCTTCACCGTGCACGGTGCGGTGGATGTCGAGAGCATCGGGCTGGCACAGCCGGTTCAGAAAAATCCTGCCAAACGCGCTGAGCAGAGCTTCCGGATCCCGGGCATTGCCGACCATTTCTTCAAGCGGGCCAATGACAGCTTCCGATTTGCGCTGCATGACAGCCCGGAACAGCTCCTCCTTGGAGGAAAAATACTTGTAAAGCGTGGCCTTCGAGCCGCCGAGCCGCGCCGCAATAGACGACATCGAGGAGACGCCGTAGCCCTCACGGGCGAATATCTCCGAAGCGACGGCAAGGATATGCTCGCGTCGTTCATCGGGGCTGGTTCGCCCGAGCCGCTGGGCGGTTGCTGCCTGGCTAGTGACCATTCCGTACACTTATTGGCTTGACACCACAGAAGCAAGCCTCCATTCCATTAGTGACCGAACGGTACTGTCATTATGGTGTCATTGATGCGCATGGGAATTTCGCTGAAGCTTGCCTCCTGGGCTGCGCTTCTGGCCAGCAGCGTGGCTCTGGCCGGGTGCGCCGCAATGCCCGATCTGGGCGAGCGCCCGGCACTGCGCGATGCGGCCACGCTGGGCAGTGTTGCTGCGCAGGGCGCCGTCCCGGCACAAGGCACCTGGCCCGGCGAGGACTGGTGGAAAACCTATGGCGACCAACAGCTTACCGCGCTGATCGAGGAAGCGCTGGCCGGATCGCCCACGCTCGCCGCCGCCGATGCGCGCGCGCGCAAGGCCGCGGCCTATGCGCAAAGCGCTGGCGCGGCGCTCTTGCCCTCGCTTTCCGCCAATGGCCAGATCGCCGGACTGAAACAGAGCTATAACAACGGCATCCCTGCGCTTTTCGTGCCCAAGGGACTGAACGATACGGGGCGAATCAGCCTCGATCTGGGCTATGAGATCGATTTCTTCGGGCGGAACCGTGCCGCGCTGCGCGCTGCCACCTCGGAGCGCGAAGCTGCAGCTATCGAAGCGCGCGCGGCGCGGCTGGCGCTGGCGACCGCCGTGGCCGCTGCCTACGCCGATCTTGCCCGGCTGGCGGCCGAGCGCGAGGTGCAAGTGGCCGCCGTGCAGCAGCGCGCAGACGTGGCCGCACTGGTGGCGCGCCGCGTGGCCAGCGGGCTCGACACACGCGGCGAACAGCGCCAGGCCGATGCCGCCGTGCCGCTGGCGCGCGGCGATCTGGCCGCCACGGACGAAGCCATCGCCCTTACCCGCAACCGGCTGGCCACGCTGCTGGGCGCCGGGCCGCAGCGAGGCGCAGCAATTGCCTTGCCCGCCCCGCGCGCGCTGACCGCGCCGGGGCTGCCGGCCAATCTCACGCTCGATCTCGTCGGCCGACGCGCGGATATTGCCGCCGCCCGCAGCCGCGCCGAGGCGGCGGGCGCGCGGATCACCACCGCCCGCGCCGGGTTCTATCCCAACGTCAATCTGATGGGCTTCATCGGCCTGCAATCGCTGGGGCTGGGCAATCTGACCGCGACCGGATCGGATATCGCGCAGGCAGGCGCGGCGATCAGCCTGCCGATCTTCTCGGGCGGACGGATCGCGGGCAATTACCGCGCGGCGCGCGCCGATTATGATGAAGCCGTGGCGCAATATGACCAGACGCTGGTGCGCGCGCTCAATGAAGTGGCCGATGCCGCTGCATCAAGCCGTGCGCTTGGTCAACGGCAGGCCGAAGCCCGCGCCGCACTGGCCGCCGCAGAAGAAGCCTATGCCATTGCGCGGCGGCGCTATGAAGGCGGGCTTTCGCCCTATCTGGTGGTGCTGACAGCGCAGGATGCGCTGCTGCGCAATCGCCAGCTTGTCGCCGCGCTTGATGGGCGCGCGCTTATCCTCAATGTCGAGTTGATCCGCGCGCTGGGCGGCGGATACGGCCCGAAAGCATGACCCCCGAAAGCACGACCCCAGAAAGCACGATCAAGGAAACCCCGATGGCTGACCGCGACCCCCAGATCATGCTGGAAGAAGCCCGCCCTGCTGCGCCGCCCGCCGCCGGCATCGGGGCTGCCGATGACATTGCGCCCGACGCCGGCGCAAAGCGCAAGCGCGGTTTTGCCATTTTGGGCGGTATCGTGCTTGCCGCCGGGCTGATTTATGGCGGATATGAACTGCTGTTTGCCGGGCGCTATGTCGAAACCGACAATGCCTATGTCGCGGCGGAAATCGCGCCGGTGACGGCGCTGGCGGCGGGAACCGTGATCAAGGTTGCCGCTGTCGATACCATGGCGGTGAAGAAGGGCGACGTGCTGCTGGAGCTGGACCCCAGCGACGCGCGCATCGTTGTGGCCGAAGCCGAAGCGGCAGTAGCGCAGGCGCTGCGGCGTGTGAACCAGACCGTTGCCACCGGCACCGCGCTGGATGCCCAGGTCAGCGCAAGCGATGCCGATATCCGGCGGCGGCAAGCGCTGGTCGGCGTGGCGGCGGCCAATCTGGCGCGTGCGCGGCTCGATCTGACCCGGCGCGAGGCGCTGGTTTCGGGCGGTGCGGTTTCGGGCGAGGAACTTTCAAGCGCGCGCAATGGATTTGCCGTTGCGCAAGGGCAGCTGGCCGTGGCCGAAGCGGATCTGGCGCAGGCCCGCGCTGCGCGCGGATCGGCCGAAGGCCAGTCCAGTGCCAATGCGGCGCTGGTGGGCGGCACGCCGCCTGGCGAAAACCCCGATGTGCTGGCAGCCAAGGCCCGGCTCGAACGCGCGAAGCTGGATCTGGCGCGCACCGTGATCCGCGCGCCGGTGGACGGCATCGTCACCCAGCGCGCCGTGCAGTTGGGCCAGCGCGTTGCCGCCGGTACGGTGCTGATGACCGTGGTTCCGCTGGGCGATGCGCATGTCGATGCCAATTTCAAGGAAAGCCAGCTGCGCCGCGTGAAGCCGGGCCAGCCGGTCGAGCTCACGTCAGACCTTTATGGCGGCAGCGTGGTGTTCCATGGCCGGGTCGCCGGATTTTCGGGCAGCACCGGTTCGGCGCAGGCGCTGATCCCGGCGCAGAACGCCACGGGCAACTGGATCAAGGTGGTGCAGCGCCTGCCGGTGCGCGTGGCGCTCGATCCCAAGGAGCTGAAGGCGCACCCCCTGCGCGTCGGCCTTTCGATGACCGCGACGATCGATACCGGAGCGAAATAAGATGGGCGGGGTTGGAGAAGCTCCGCAGCTGAAGGGTTGGCCGCTGCTCCTGGCGGCGCTCAGCCTCGCGCTGGCCAACTTCGTGGTCATTCTCGATCTCACCATCGCCAATGTTTCAGTGCCGCATATTGCCGGCAGCCTGGCGGTCTCGCCCACGCAGGGCACCTGGGTGATCACCTCTTATGCCGTGGCCGAAGCGATCTGCGTGCCGCTTTCGGGATGGCTGGCGGCGCGCTTCGGCGCGGTGCGGGTGTTCCTAGTGGCGGTGGTTGGCTTTGCACTGGCTTCGCTGCTGTGCGGATTGTCGCGCAGTCTGGAGGCGCTGATCATTTTCCGCATCATGCAGGGATTCTGTGGCGGCCCCATCATGCCGATGTCGCAGACGCTGATGACCCGCATCTTTCCGCCCGAAAAGCAGGGCATGGCGCTAGGCCTGTGGAGCATGACGGTGGTCATCGCGCCGATTCTCGGGCCGATCTTCGGCGGCACGATCTCGGATGACTGGAGCTGGCACTGGATCTTCTTCATCAACCTGCCTATCAGTGCGTTATGCCTGATCGGTGCCTGGCGCTACGTACGGCAGTTCGAGACGCCGACGGTGAAGCGTCCCATTGACTATGTCGGCCTTGTGCTGCTGGTGATCTGGGTCGGCGCGCTGCAGATCCTGCTCGATGAAGGCCGCAATTCGGATTGGTTCGCCAGTTCGTTTATCTGCACCCTCGCGGTGATTGCAGTGATCGGCTTTGCCGCGTTCCTGATATGGGAATTGACCGAGGCCAACCCGGTGATCGATCTCTCGGTCTTTGCCCAGCGCGGATACAGCGCGGCTGTCGCCGCGCAGAGCATTGCCTATGCCGGGTTCTTTTCCGCCATCGTGGTGGTCCCGCTCTTCCTCCAGACCAATCTTGGCTATTCGGCCACCTATGCGGGGTATGCGACCGCCTTTGTGGGCGTGCTCGCCGTGCTGATGTCGCCCGTGGCGGCGGCGCTGATGGCGCGCTTCGATGTGCGCAAGCTGATCACCTTCGGCGTGGTCTGGCTGGGTGCGATGTCGCTGCTGCGCACGGGCTGGGTCACCCAGATGGATTTCTTCACGATCTCGCTGCCGCAGTTCCTCCAAGGGCTTGGCATGCCGTTCTTCTTCATCGGCACGACCTCGCTGGCGCTGGGATCGGTGCGGCCCGATCAGACCGCTTCGGCCGCCGGGCTTCAGAATTTTATGCGCACGCTGGCGGGGGCCTTTGCCACTTCGCTGGCCACCACTCTGTGGGAGCGCGAAGCCAAGATGGCGCATGAGGATCTGGCCGGCCTGGTCCACCCGCTGCCGCAAAGCGCTGGTTTCAGCGCCGCGCAGAGCCGGCTGGTGCTGGAACAAATTGTCCAGACCGAGAGCGTAACCCTTGCCACTAACGCGATTTTCTGGGGCTGCACCGGCCTGTTCGCACTTGCAGCGCTGATTGTGTGGGTGGCGCCGAAGCCTGCCAGGCCGGTCGATCTGGGGGCCGCGCACTAGGGCGCAACCTGCTGATTAGGCGCTTGAAATCGCGTAGCGCAGCACCGTGAGCAAGACTGCGGACGCCCTGCGGGCTTTCCCGAACAAGCCCGGCCCCCAGCCCATATAGCGGGAATGCCGTCAATTTGGTCTAATTTTTCCTATATTTTTTAAGGGCTTGCTGCAAATGCGAGCAAAGAGCCGATTCGCTCTTTGCGAACCCGTATCGGATATGTTACGGCTTTATCCTAAGGGCCTCCACGAAGGTCAGGGTCCAAAAAGATTGTATCTGAACCGTCCCGGCGCCGTTGATACGGCTATCTTTTGTCTGGAGTAGAAAAATGGCTACCCCCCCTGTTGGCTTCGTTGCCCGGGCGATGTGCGCGATTGCCGCAGCATCGCTGATTGCAGCCCCGATCATGGTGAACGCCGATGCCGGCGCTCCCAAAAGCAAGGTTTACAAGAAGGCCGCCAAGAAGGGCAAGGCCTGCCGCTCGTACAAGACTGTCATGAAGAACGGCAAGAAGCGCCGCGTGTGCGCCGCTTATGTGGCTTCGGGCAAGCGTTCGGCCGGCGCTCTGGCCAAGACCAAGATGGTGGCCACGACGACGATGACGCCGGCTGCACCGCCGCCGCCGCCGCCACCGCCGCCGCCGCCGCCGCCTCCCCCGCAGACGACGATGTACACGACGCCGCCTGCGCAGACGCCGACGACGCCGCCAGCGCAGACGCAGCCAACGACGGGCACCGGTTCTGGCGGCTCTGCTATCGGCTCCATCCTGGCGGGTGCTGCGCTGGGCGGTGGTCTCGGCGCGCTGATCGGTTCGAGCCAAAACGACAGCCCCGGCAGCTGATCCCCTTCGCCCACATCGCTGAATAAACGGGAAGCGGCCCGGCCTTTATGAAGGCTGGGCCGCTTCTGTTTGGCATTACGCGTGTTTAAAACAGGGCGCGCCGCACGCGCCTCGGCAACCGCGAAACGGCCTCAGCGCCACGCCCCGCTGACGTCGCTGGTCAGGCCCAGCGCTCGGTAGACGGCATCGATCAGCGATTGGCCGCGCGGCCCGACCAGAATGCCTGCACCCATGCGGTTCATGGTATAGCCCATGGCAAGGCCCTGTGCCGGATCAGCGAAACCCACGCTTCCCCCCATGCCCACATGGCCGAACGCGCTCTCGCCCAGAATCAGGCTGTCTCCGCCGGTGGTCCGGTTGTCGGTGCTGGCCATGAAGCCCATGGCAAAGCGCATCGGCTGGCAGAGCACGGCATCGCTGTGCGTGGCGGCGGAAACGCGGCTCATGCGGTGGAGCGTATCGGCAGACACAAGCGTGCCGCCACCGTTTGCCAGCGGAGTGTACATGCCCGCAAGGCCGCGCGCGTTGGTAATGCCGTTGGCGCTGCCGATCTCGGCAGCGTGGATTTCGCGCGCATTGAAATCCGCGCCGCCAAGGTTGGTCAGGAACAGATGGGGCAGGCTGCCCGGCTGCGTGGTCGCCTTGCGGAAGAAGGCCGAGGCAAAGTTCACTTCCGCAGGATCAGCCGCAATCATGGGCGCGACGCGCGGCTCTTCGCTTTCCGGCAGGCCGATGTGGAAATCAAGGCCAAGCGGCCCGGCAACATTCTCGCGGAAATACTGCCCCAGCGGCATGCCGGAGACGAGCCGGACGAGCTGCCCCACCGTCCACGCATAGGTCACGCCGTGATAGCCTTGGCGCGTGCCCGGTTCCCAGTGCGCGGGCTCCGCCGCCACGCGCGCGGTCATGTAGTCCCAATCGGCGAGGCCGCCCTTGCGGATCGGCTCGGCCACGTGCGGCACCGGCGAGGTATGCGTCAGCATCATGCCGACTGTAGTGGCTTCCTTGCCGCCGCTGGCGAACTCCGGCCAGATATCGCCGACCAGCGTGTCATATGAGACCTTGCCCTGATCGACGAGCCTGTGGAGGCACAGCGCGGTGGCTGCCTTGGTGCAGGAATAGACAATGGAGACGGTATCGCGCCCCCACGCCTCGCCCGTTTGCGGATTTGCCACGCCGCCCCACAGATCGACCACGGTGTTACCGTGCAGCGTAATCGCCACGCTGGCACCCTGCTCCTTGCGCTCCTCGAAATTGCGGCGAAACTCCGCCAGCACGCCGATGAACTGCGGCTCGCAGTGGCCGGATATCCTGCGGCCATCCGCCATTTCGAGGGCTACAATGCTCATGTCAGGATAAAATCCTCTGGCTTGAAGGTTTTCGTCATTTGCCAATAATCCACCAGCCGATAAGGCAGGAGCGCAAACACGCGGCCCGCATCGTTGCGATACCAGTTGGTCAGCCCCTTGTGCGTCCACACCATCCGGGCGTGGCGCGCGTCCACATCGGCGACATAGGCATCGTGCGCGGCGGATGTCACGTCGATGGCCTTTGCGCCGGTTTCCATCACTTCGCGCAGCGCCGTCAGGATCAGGCGCATCTGGCATTCGGTGATGAAGATCACGTTCCCGCCATGCGCAAGGCCGGTGTTCGGCCCCATCAGCATGAAGAAATTGGGAAAACCCGGCACCATCGTACCGATATAGGCCGTGGCATCGTCCGGCCCCCAAGTCTGGTGCAGATCGCGCCCGCCGTCGCCGGTAATGGTCATGGGAGCGAGCATCTTGCTGGCCTGAAAACCGGTGGCATAGATGATCACGTCCGCCTCGATCAGGGTGCCGTCTGCCATGACCACGCCTTCGGGCACGATCCGGGCGACCCCGCCCGTCACCAGATCGACATTGGGCCGCAGCAGCATCTCGTACCAGTTGTTGTCGACCAGAATGCGCTTGCCATAGGGCGGATAGCTGGGCGTGCACTTGGCGATCAGATCGTCTCGGCCCGCCAGCTTCCCGCGCAGATAGCGCTCCATGAACAAGCGGTGGCGCGCGTTGACCTGATTGATCGACTTGCCGCCATCGTCCCACGCCGGATCGACCTGCAGCGAGGCGTGAAGCCCATCGGCAAAGGCCCAGAACAGCTGGAACCGATACCACCGCGCAAAGAACGGCACGTGGGCCAGCACCCACTTCATCCCTTCGGACACTTCGGCAAAATAATTGGGATTGGGGACCACCCAATGCGGCGAACGCTGCAGCACGGTGAGCTTCGCCACATCGGGCGCGATGGTGGGGCCAACCTGCTGGCCCGAAGCGCCGGTGCCGATCATCACCACGCGCTTGCCTTTGAGGTCCAAACCCTCCTGCCACTGCGCGGTATGGAGCGCGATTCCTGCAAACGTCTCGCGCCCTGCGATATCGGGCAGCTTGGGCCGGTTGAGCACGCCAACTGCCGAAATCACCGCACGGGCCTTTATATGCGCAACCATGCCTGAGGCATCACGGGTGGCGACATCCCAGGTGCCGGTGGCAGCATCGTAGGTCGCGGCGCTCACTTCGGTTTCGAAACGGATATGCTC
>JAIXYF010000314.1 GCA_027490345.1 Novosphingobium sp. | reverse complement strand
GAGCGTGTAGTCGCCGGTGCCGCGCTCCAGCGCGGCGATGATCTGGTTGGTGATGGTGTCGTAGATGCTGGCAGTTGCGGTGCTGGCCATGGTGGTAATTCCTTCGTCCTGTCGTTGGGAACGCGGATGAAGGGACGGGCCGGATGGCCGGGCGGGTCAGCGCAAGGCGCGGAACAGCCAACACGGGAGGGCGAAGCCCGAATGGATCGGGCAGGCTGTTGATCCCGCCCGGCACGGCCTGTCACTCAGGGAGCAGTTCATTCCAATGGCTGGGCGAAGGAGGCCATGGCCCGGCATTCACGCTTCATCCGATCAGCCGAGACCAGCCCCCAGAGATTTCGTCTTCGCGGCCTCGGGCGCGCTCACTTCCATGGCGGTCTGCTTTTCGCCTGCGCGCTCGTGGATCGCGCGGATCAGCCGCGCCTTGTCGTCGGTGACAACAATGGCTTCGGACTTGGCGCGTGAGAGCGCGACGTAGAGCATCTTCTGATCGACCAAATTGGCAGAGCGGCTGTCAGCGTGGATCAGGACCCGCTCGGCGGTCTGGCCCTGCGCCGCGTGGGCGGTCTGGACATAGGCATGGCGCAGATGAGCGTCGCGGGGGTCGGTGAGATCAAGCCGCTGCTCGCGGCCATTGGCCAGCGCGATGGTCGCCTGCTGCCTCTGGGTATCGATGCCGGTGATGGTGCCCCGCAGCCCGTTTATGCGTCCGGCCTCGCGGTCGTTGCGGGTAAACTGCACGCGGTCGCCCGCCTGCAACTCCATCGCCTTGGGCTCGAACACTTCAACCTTGGCTGCGCCCCATTGGCGCAGTCGCCAGTCGATGGCTGAGCCGTCGGCGGATTTCAGCGTGATGGCGGCCTTGTCGCTATCGATGCGCTCGACGCGGTAGGCAGCGCCGCGCGTCACGCCCTTTTCGGCATAGTCGCGCAGGAAACGGACCGTGTCGCCCGGCGCATAGCTTGCGGGATCGCGGGCCTCGATGCGTGACAGGCCTTTCGCGACCAGGCTGTCCATGGTCACAACGGGGCCGGACAGGACACCGGCTGCGGCAAGCTCGCGGCGGATATCGGCGGTCAGCGTATCGCGGCCATCTCGCGAAGGTTCGATGACCAGTGTGCGTGCGCGTTCGCTGGCATCCAGCGCGGCATAGGCTTTGGCCATGGCGGCAAAGCGCTCTCGCTGACTGCCATACGCAATGATCTTTCCGCCGCCTCTATCGAGCGCGTCCAGCGCTCTACATGCATCCCCTTCGATTGATGCCAGTACCGCCTCCCGCGTCGCGGAATTGGTCTGACGCACAACATCATCGAGCCGCGCGGTGGCCATGCCGGCGGATTGCAACTGGGCAAAGGCCGCGCCTGCACCGACCGAGCCGAGCTGTTTGACATCGCCGACGAGAACGACGCGCGCCTTGGAAACAGCAGCAAGGCCAAGCAGCGCGGCCATATCGCGGGCCGAGAGGAGCGAAGCCTCATCGACGATCCAGACCCCACCAGACAGTGATGCGCCATTGCGCACCAGCTGACGGGCGACAGTCTCGCCCCGCTGGCCGAGGGCATCGCCCAAGGTCTGCGCAGCCGACGCGGTCGGCGCAAGCGCGGTCACGGCAACCCCGCGCGCCTGCGCCTCGCGGGCGAAGGTCGTCAGCACGGTGGTGGTCTTGGCGGTCCCGGCATAGCCCTGCAGGCCGGTGACGCGGTGCGGACTGGTGAGCAGCGCGCGGGTGGCCGCGCGCTGGCCTTCATTCCAAGGGTGATCGGATTGGAGCTCGGCGCGGGCCACCGCGCTCGCCGCCTGCTTGGCCGAAAGGATCGGAGCAGCGGCCCCGCGCCCTTCTGCCTCCAGACGCAACAACTGCCGCTCATGGGCAATGTTCTCGGCGGTGGTGAACCCGGCGAATTCCGCACCGCGTTTGTCGAGAAAGGTGCGCCGCACGAGCGAGCCGTCACCTTGCGCCCGCGCAAGGGCTGCGCTGATCTGCGCAGTGGTCACGCGACCCAACCCATAGCGCCCGGCTTCCTTCTCCAACTCGGCAGCGGCAAAAACGGATTGCCGTTCGCCAAGATTGGCGGCGGCAAGAGCAACCGCCTGATGCGCAGCAATCTGGCCTTGCGCGGCCAGCGCGCCGCCATGCTCGCTGCTGGCCGCAGCTTCCTTGCTCGCAGTCACCAATGCCTCCCGCGCGTCCTTCCCGAACCCCGCCGCATCCGCCTCGGCGCGCCAGTTCGCCACCAATTCGCCCCGCTCCAGGTTTTGCTTCGCTTCGCGAGTATCGAGCGCGGCGATCTGCTTTTCCTCGGCGGACGCGGTGGCGCGGGTCTGTCCGCGCTCGGCAAGCCGGGCTTCCACCTGCGCCGCACGTTCGCTGAAGGCACGGATCACGGCGGCGGGGACGCCCTTGATCTCGAACAGCGAGTCCTTGCCCTGCTCGATACCATAGCCAAGCGCCCGCACGCCCACCGCAAGTTCCTGCCGATAGACCGCGCCAATGGCCTTCTGTAGCTGGTAGAGCGCGCGCGGCTCCAGGCTGCGCCAGTTCCCGTCGGCATCCTGCGTCATGTTCATGATGACATTGTGGGTGTGGAGCTGCGGGTCTTGCGCCCGGCTCGTGTCGTGCCGGAAGCTGGCAATAACAAGATTGTCGGTTGTGTGCCGCTCAACCCCGCCCGGAGTGCGTATGAGGGTGGCGGCGGCATGGCGTTCGACATAGGCCAGCGCCGCCTTCACCGCATTGGCATGCGCCACCACCAACCGGCGATCCCCAGCCACCTCAGCCATGATCGAGACAGACTTCGGCGCGGACATAGTGATGTCCCAACCGGGCCGGTGCTGGAGCTTGCCCTCGCGCATGGTGCCAAGCTGCTGGCCATGGGGCAGCGTTCCATCAAGGATTGCACGGAAGGTCTCGCGATTGACTTCGCCCGACAGCCCCAGCGCCTTTGCCCCCTCACCCTGCCATTCGCTGGGGGAGATGCCACCATCGGCATAGTAGTCGTCAGCCTCATAGTAGCTGGAAGCTGCCGCCGAACTACCGATCGCGCCTATGGTGGCAACCATTAGACCGGGCCCTTCAAGGTGGTGGCGGGATCATCCTTGGCGGTGCCGCTATCAGCCTTCTTCGGCATGCGGTTCCACAGCATCCGGCTGATATGGGCCGTGACAAAGGCCGGATGGCGGGCTGTCCCTCGCGCATCGATGTGCTCCCGCGTCAGCTTGATCCGCGCCACCGGCAAGGCATCGGGCAATTGCAGGAAGCCGTGATGCGGCTGCTGACGCAGGTCGCTCTCGATCACCGCAGGCCGGACCACGCGGGTGCTGCCGACGGACGTGCGCCCGCTATGCGGCCCCGTCTCGAAGCTGTCCGAGGCGCTGCGCACTTCCACCTCGACATCGCCGATGTTCCGCGATGCCCACTCCCGCGTGTCACGGTCGATCAGCTGCAGATACAACTTCGAATTGCAGCAGCCGAGCAGCGCCTCGGCACTGTCACGGCCATAGCGGCGGTGCATCTGGCCGATGGCCTGAAAGGTCAGCACGACGCTCGCCCCGAACTTGCGGCCCTCAGGAAGCAGCCGGGTGAGATTGTCGACGCGGGGAAGATCGGCCAGCTCGTCCAGAAAGAACCACATGCGTCGCTGCGAGGATGGCGTAAGCCCAAGCATCGCGCTTGCCGCGCATTCCAGCCAGCAGGCCAGCAGCGGCTTCATCGCCTCGAAATAGTCTTCCTTGCGCGGTACGAAGAGCCAGGGCTTGGGCCCCTGATGCGCGTCCAGCCCGGCAATAAACTCGCGGAAGGCAAAGCTGCCGCGCTCCCCCGGCTCGCGCCAAAGGAACTGGAGCAAGGTCGAAGCCTTGGCGAGCATGAACAGGACCGAACCCGTGGCGCGGTCGGCATCATCGGCAAAGGTACGCGCCGATGATGTGCCCGCCAGCCAGACCTTCATCTCCTCCTTGCCCTTGACTTGCAGCGCGTCGAGCAGGTCGGGAAGCGTGGTGCGACCCTCTGCGCTGAGCACCCGCAGGATGTTGGCGACGAGGATGCGACTGGTCTCCAGCCACACATCATCGTCACGCTCGCCGGTCTCGGAGACCAGCTGGCGCGCGATGCGGTCCGCATCCGCCGGATGAGCAATCTCCGAGAACGGCGACCAGAAGGATGATCGCTCGTCAAAGGGATTGAGAATGATGTCGCCGCGCTCGGGGCGGTAGTAGTGGGTGATGAACTCGCCCGAGGTGTCATAGACCAAAGCCGGTTCGCCGCGCGCTTCGACCTGGTCGAGCATCTGGCGCATGACGGTGGTCTTGCCCGCGCCGGTCGTGCCGAGGAGCGCGAAATGACGACACTCCAGCCATGCCGGAATGCCGACCGAAGCAATGCGGATCGAACGCGCATTGGTCGCCTTGCAGGTCAGCTTGGCAAGCGCGCGCTCCGAAACGATCCGCGTTCCGGCCATGAACCGGTCGCGCGCGGCTTCCTTGCCCTCGCTGCGTATCCAGATGGCAACGCCGAAGCACAGCAGCATGCCGATCAGCGCGCCAAGGGTGCCGCCAAGAATGGCCTTGCCGACAAGGTCATCCCAGCACCACAGCCATATCCGGTCATTGGCAAGCACGCTGGCAGGAACGTGCGCGGTTCGATTCATGAACTCAACAGTGATTTCGGGATCGGTCGCTCCGCTGGCGAACCAGCTGACCGCCATGCCCTGCGCGTGCTG
>JAIXYF010000193.1 GCA_027490345.1 Novosphingobium sp. | reverse complement strand
TTGAGGTCCTGATAGGGCAGCGCGAGGTTGACGACGAGCGCGGGCTTGAGCTGGTTCAGCAGCGCCGTGGTCGCAGCCACGTCATCGGCATCAAGCTGATAGGTCGCGACATCGCGGCCCGTGCGCGCCTTGACCGAGGCGGCAATCGCCTCGCACTTGGGCAGAGTGCGGCTGGCGAGCGCGACTTCGCTGAAGATATCAGGGTTCATCGCCATCTTGTGAACCGCAACCGAACCGACGCCGCCTGCGCCGATGACAAGGACCTTGGCCATAGGGAAACTCCACAGTGGATCGCCGCAGCGTCTGCTGGCGCTTCGAAAGCGGTGCCTTTAGGGTATGGGCATGACAAACCCAAGTCCCCAATTGCGCGCTGCCCCAGAGGCCCGCGAGCCGACGCGCGCCCCAACCCGGGAAGGCGTGCTGCGCGCCGCTGCCAAAGTGAGCGCACTGGTGCCGCATACGCCGCTGCTGGCGCTCGAATTGCCGGATGGCGGCACAGTCTGGTGCAAGGCGGAGTGCCTGCAGCCGGTGGGCGCGTTCAAGCTGCGCGGCGCGTGGCACCGGCTGACCGACCTGAGCGAAAAAGAGCGCGCGCGAGGTGTGGTGGCGGTCTCCAGCGGCAACCATGCGCAAGGCGTTGCCTGGGCGGCGCGGCGGCTGGGGATCGCCGCGACCATCGTGATGCCCGCAGACGCGCCAGCAGTGAAGCTGAACGAAACCCGGCGGCTGGGCGCTCAGGTCGTGCTGTATGAACGGCTTACCCAATCGCGCGATGCCATTGCGGCGCAGCTTTGCGCAGCACAGGGCAGCGTACTGGTCCATGCCTATGGCGATCCATGGGTTATCGAGGGGCAAGGCTCGGCCGGCATCGAACTCGCCAGCCAGATGGAATGCTTCGCGGGCGGGCCGCCAACGCGGATCGTGGCGCCGTGCGGCGGCGGCGGGCTGGTATCGGGGCTGGCGCTGGCTTGCCCCGAGGCGCAGGTGGTGCCGGTGGAGCCGGAGGGCTGGGATGATGTGACGCGCAGCCTTGCGGGCGGCGCCATCGTTGGCGTCGGCGCCAATCCGCCGCCCACGGCCTGCGATGCCTTGCAGACCATGGCGACGTTCCCGATCAATTTTGCCGTCATGACGTCACGCGGAATGCAGGGCGTGGCCGTGAGCGAGGCCGAAGTGCGCGCGGCGCAAGTGTATGCTTTCGCCAAGCTGCGGCTGGTGGTGGAACCGGGCGGCGCCGCGGCGCTCGGGGCGGTGCTGGCCGCGAAAGTTCCGGCTGACGGGCGCACGGCCGTGATCCTCTCGGGCGGAAACGTGGATCCGGCATCATTTGCCAGTGTTTTGCGAGGCGAGAGCGAATCCATGAAATAAGTTGCATTTAGCAATTTAATCCGCTTTTTCTGGTCCGGTCAAAACCGGCAAAAGGCAAAGACCATGCAATCCCAAATGCTCGCTCCTGCCGCAGTCCTCGTCGTTTGGTCGCTGGTCATGCTGGTGTGGCTGTCGCTCAGCCGGCTCCCCGCCTTGAGCAAGATGGGCGGTGTTGGCAAAATGCCTGCGGGTGGGCGCGGCCAGGATCTGGAAGGTGTTCTGCCCGACCAGATCAACTGGAAATCACACAACTACAGTCACTTGATGGAACAGCCTACACTGTTCTATGCGGTTTGCGTCATTCTGGCGATGACCGGGGCAACGGTTGTCGATACGCAGTTGGCCTGGGCCTACGTTGCATTGCGGATCATGCATTCGGTGTGGCAGGCGATGGTCAACACGATCCCTGTCCGGATCACGCTGTTCTCGCTCTCGTCGATCGCACTGCTGGTTCTCGCGCTACGCGCTGTTGCCGCGACACTTTTGAGCTGATGCTTGCACTTTGTGGGGAAACATAATGATCGGCATGGAAATTCTTAAGCCTGTGGTCGCGCTGGCGGCTTGGACAATGGTGATGTGGATCTGGATGTATGCCACCCGCATCCCCGCCATCACCGCGCTGCCCAAATCAGCGGATCCGAACGCCGATATAGGCTGGACGGGCGCGAAGCTGGAAGGCCTGATTGCGCCGAACATTCAGTGGAAAGCGCACAATTACAACCATCTGCACGAAGCTCCTACGGTGTTTTATGCAGTGGCGCTGGTGCTGGCGCTGATTGGCCAGGGTGACGGGGTGAATCTGCTGATCGCATGGGCCTATGTGGCCTTGCGCGTGATCCACTCGATCTTCCAGTCGACTGTCAACAAGGTCGCGCCGCGCTTCGCCTTGTTTGCCTTGTCCAGCGTGGCGCTCATGGCGCTTGTGCTCCACGCCGCCATGGCGGTGTTTACGGTTTGATGAACAGGCTCGCCAGCTCGACGTGAGTGGACCAGCGAAACTGGCCCACTGGCACGAGCCCGGCGAGCCGGTAGCCGCCCTCGATCAGGGTGGCGGCATCCTTGGCCCAGCTGGCAGGATTACAGCTGATATAAACCACGCGCGGCACTGCCGATTGCGCGAGTTGCAGAACTTGTTCGCGCGCCCCTGCGCGGGGCGGATCGAGCAGGACAGCGGCGAAACGGTCAAGCTCAGGCTGCTGGAGTGGATTGCGGAACAAGTCGCGGTGGAGCGCATGGACCGGGCGGCCATGCATCCGCGCGGCGGATTGACAGGCGAGATGCGCATTGCGCGCAGCTTCAACGGCAAGCACTTTGGTGCCCTTCTCCGCAAGGGCAAACGCGAATGTGCCAAGGCCAGAAAACAAGTCGGCCACGCTCGGTGCGCCCGCCAGCCAGTCCCGCGCAGCAGCCACCAGCGCGTCCTCGCCGTCAAGGGTCGCCTGCAGGAAGGCGCCCGGCGGCAGCGCGACTGGCACGCCGCCCAGCGTGACGGTCGCTGGCTCGGGCTCCCACACCGTTTCCGGCCCATCGCCCTGATCGAGCGTGAGGCGGGCAATCGCGTTGTTCCGCGCGAAATCGAGCATGGCCTCCGTCTGCGCAAGGCCTTCCATCGTCAGCCCTGACATATCGACCGTGACGCCCTGATCGGCCAGCGTCAGCGCAATATCGGCGGCAAGGCTGCGCGCACTCCGGGCTTCGAGCAAGCAGCGCAAGGGGGCAACCAGCGCGGCCAGCTCAGGGGCAAGGACAGGGCACGCCTTCAGATCGACGATCTTGTGCGAGCCTTGTTCGCGAAACCCCAGCACCACGCGCTTGCCGATGGCCTGCGCATGCAGCGTGGCACGGCGCCGGGTGTGGGCGGGCGAGAGCTGCGGCGGCGAAACGTCACCCGGATCAAGCCCCTGCCCCCGCGCCGCGCCTTCCACCCGGCCCGCGACATAGGCGGCGAGCGCGGTTTCGGAGAGGTGCTGAAGCTGGCATCCGCCGCAGGCCGGAAAATGGCGGCATGCGGGCGCGGCATGATCCGGACCCGGCGTGAGGGTGCCGTCGGCCTCCAGCACATCGCCGGGGGCGGCCAGCGCGGCATAGCGGCCGTCGGCGGTCTGCCCTTCGCCCTTGGCGGCGATGCGGATGATAAGGCCGGGATTGTTCATCGAAGCGCGGCGCTTAGGGCATAACCTGTCGCGGCCGCAAGGTCTGAGGCGGTGAAGGCAGGCCCGCACCGGCGCGCAGCCTCGCCGTGCAGCCAAAGCCCTTGTTCTGCAGCCAGCAGCGCATCGCCGTGGACAGCAAGGCGGCTGGCGATGATCCCAGCCAGGACATCGCCGCTGCCCGCGACCGAAAGCCAGGCCGAAGCGCGCGGGCTGACGACGACAGCACCGCCGGGCTCGGCAATCAGGCTGTCCGGCCCTTTGAGGAGCACCACGCCGCCCGCCGCGTTGGCAAGCGCCAGCGCGCGGGCGCGGCGGGTGCCGGTGGGACAGAGCGCGAAGGCTGCCTCGAGCGCGGCCATCTCGCCTTCGTGCGGGGTGAGCACACGCAGCGCTTTGCCGGGGCTATCGGGGCCGAGCAGCGTGAGCGCATCGGCATCGATCACCACGGGCCGGTTTGCAGCAAGCGCGGCGTTCAGGCGGGCCACGGCTTTGCCATCGCGGCCAAGGCCCGGGCCGACGAGAATGGCAGCAATCCGCGGATCGGCGAGCGCGGCCAGATCGCCCGTATCGCAGACCAGCGCTGGCGCCACGCCTTCTGGCCGCACTGGCGCCAGCAGCTTGACATAGCCCGCGCCCGAACGTTGCGCCGCTTCGGCGGCCAGCAGCGCCGCGCCGGGCATGTGCCCGCCAAGGACCGCAAGGAGGCCGCGCCGGTACTTGTGCGCATCGGGCGCAGGCGGCGCGATGCGGGGCTGCGCCAGCACCCGCGCCGCGCCCGGCACGGCCACAACGCCGATATCGACAAGCCGCAGCGCCCCCATCAGCGGGGCGGCGGGCATGGCAAAGTGCGCGTGTTTCCAGGCGCCGAGCGCCACGGTGACGTCAAAAGCAGGCAAGCCGGGATTGAGCACCGCGCCGCTATCTGCCGCGATTCCGCTGGGGAGATCGGCGGCAATGCGCACGGCGTGCTGCCGGGCAAGGCCGGTGAGGAGGGCGAGGAGATCATCCGGCAGGGGCCGCGACAGACCGCTTCCGAACAGGCAATCGAGCAGAACGGTGCCGCTCGGAGCTGCGTCAGGCCCTTGCACAGCGCCCTGATACAGCGAACGTGCCGTCATGGCCTCCGGCGTGGTCGGCGCGCGCGCGGCGATCACGCTGACGGCAACGCCGCGCTCCGCAAGGTGCCGGGCCGCCACATAACCATCCCCGCCGTTGTTGCCGGGGCCGCAGAGCACAGTAACCGCGCGCCCTGCCCCAAGCCGCCGCGCCCATTCGCCCAGCGCGCGGCCTGCGGTTTCCATCAGGGCCTGTGCGGGTATACCGCCCGCGATGAGCGCCGCTTCGGCAGCGCGCATCGCGGCAACATCGAGAACCTGCGTCAGGTCAGCCGACATCCTGCGTGCCGCTCTGGCGGACAATGCCGGAAAGATCGCGCACCGCGCCGCGCGCCGCGCTCGTGGTCATCAGGGCATAGGCCTGGAGCGCGAGGCTGACCTTGCGCGGACGCGGCTTGACCGGCTGCCAACCGCGCGCCTCGGCGGCCTTGCGGCGCGTCGCCAGTACGGCATCATCCACGATCAGATTGATCGAGCGGGCGGGAATGTCGATCTCGATGCGGTCGCCGGTTTCGACGAGGCCGATCGTGCCGCCTTCTGCTGCTTCGGGCGAGCAGTGGCCGATCGAAAGACCCGAGGTACCGCCCGAAAAGCGCCCGTCCGTCACGAGCGCACAGGCCGCGCCGAGGCCCTTCGACTTGAGGTAGCTCGTGGGATAGAGCATTTCCTGCATCCCGGGGCCGCCGCGCGGGCCTTCGTAGCGGATGAGCACGACATCCCCTGCCTCGACCTGCCCGGTCAGGATCGCGGTGACGGCCGCATCCTGGCTTTCATAGACTTTGGCCGGGCCGCTGAACTTCAGGATCTTGTCGTCGACGCCGGCCGTCTTCACGATGCAGCCATCCTTGGCGAGATTGCCGAACAGCACGGCCAACCCGCCATCCTTGCTGAAAGCATGTTCGGCCGAGCGGATGACCCCGGTCTCGCGGTCCAGATCAAGCTCCTTCCAGCGGCGTGATTGGCTGAAGGCCACTTGCGTCGGCACGCCGCCGGGCGCTGCTTTATAAAATTCATGCACTTGCGGGTCATTGCTCCGGGAAACATCCCAAGTATTGATCGCATCGGCCATCGTCGGGCTGTGCACGGTCGGCAGATCGGTGTGGAGCAGGCCCGCCCGCTCCAGTTGCCCCAGGATCGCCATGATTCCCCCGGCGCGGTGCACGTCTTCCATGTGGACGTCAGACTTGGCCGGCGCGACTTTCGAAAGGCACGGAACGCGGCGCGAAAGGCGGTCGATGTCCGCCATGGTGAAATCGATGCCCGCTTCATGCGCAGCAGCAAGGAGGTGGAGCACGGTATTGGTCGAACCGCCCATCGCGATATCGAGGCTCATCGCGTTTTCGAAAGCGCGGAAGCTCGCGACTTCGCGCGGAAGCACGCTGGAATCGTCCTCCTCGTAATAACGGCGGCACAGCGCAACCGCAACGCGGCCTGCTTCGCGGAACAGGCGCTCCCGGTCTGCATGCGTGGCCAGGACCGAACCATTGCCGGGCAACGAGAGGCCCAGCGCTTCGGTGAGGCAGTTCATCGAATTGGCGGTGAACATGCCCGAGCACGAGCCGCACGTCGGGCAGGCCGAACGCTCGATCGCCGT
>JAIXYF010000251.1 GCA_027490345.1 Novosphingobium sp. | reverse complement strand
TCCACGATATCAAGGGCGAGAACTGGGATCTGACAGCGGGCTTTCGCGCCCGGCATGGCCGCGTCTTGCTGTTCGATCCGACCAACCCCGCATCCAACCCCTACAACCCGCTGCTCGAAGTCCGGAAGGGCGATTGGGAAGTGCGTGACGCCCAAAACATCGCCGACATCTTGATCGATCCAGAAGGGTCACTGGAAAAGCGCACGCATTGGGAGAAGACCAGTCATTCGCTGCTCGTCGGCACGATCCTGCACGTCCTTTATGCCGAGAAAGACAAGTCGCTGGCCGGGGTCGCTGGCTTCCTTTCCGATCCGCGCCGTTCGATAGAAACCACGCTGCACCGGATGAAGACGACCCCGCACCTGGGTAAAGACGGTGTTCACCCCGTCGTGGCTGCCGCAGCACAGGAACTGCTGAACAAGTCTGACAATGAGAGGTCTGGCGTCCTGTCGACCGCCATGTCGTTCCTCGGCCTCTACCGCGACCCTGTGATTGCACAGGTCACCAGAGCCTCGGACTGGCGCATTACCGATCTTGTCGATTCAGCGGCACCTGTGTCGCTCTATCTGGTCATTCCTCCTTCCGATATCAGCCGGACCAAGCCGCTCGTCCGCCTGATGCTCAATCAGATCGGTCGCCGTTTGACCGAAGAGCTGAGAGCCAAGGGTCGCCGGCAGCGCGTGATGTTCATGCTCGATGAATTCCCTGCTCTGGGGCGGCTAGACTTCTTCGAAAGCGCCCTGGCCTTTGTTGCGGGCTATGGGATCAAGGCATTCCTGATCGCGCAGTCGCTCAACCAGATTGAAAAAGCCTACGGGTCAAACAACGCCATTCTCGACAACTGCCATGTCCGCGTCGCGTTCGCGGCCAATGATGACTATACCGCCAGCCGCGTTTCCAATGCGCTCGGCACCGCCACCCAGATGCGGGCAATGAAGAATTATGCCGGGCATCGCCTCTCGCCATGGCTTGGCCATATCATGGTCTCACGTACTGAGACCGCGAGGCCGTTGCTAACGCCCGGCGAAGTTCAGCAATTTTCTGAGCACGAGGAGATTGTACTAGTGGCCAGCACGCCGCCGATCCGAGCCGAAAAAGCGAAATACTATCTCGACCCGAGATTCAGCGCACGCCTTCTGCCTGCGCCGACCCCCAAACCGCTGCACCCGAAAAGACGGCCAACGGACGACTGGTCCGCGCTCGCACCCATTGCGGCACCGCTGCCGACTGAACCAGCCAAGGCAGAAGCGCAAAGCTCCGAACAGCCGCCTGTTGATCAACCAAAGCCGGATGTGCCGTCAGCTGCTGATCGGACCGAATCAGAAAATGATACGGCGAACTCCGGGATCAGGCGAGAACCCGAACTGGGGGAACATGAGGATGTCGTTCCCGCCCCCAAGCCACCGGTCAACGAGTTCGATCTTGATCGCGATGCGCCCGAGGATGACGCAGCCAGGGTCAAACGGGAAGCCGATCGCACTATGAACCGTAATGCCCGCAACGCATCGCTCGACCCCGATGACGGCATCGACCTGTGAGGAAGAAGCCCCACAGCAAACAAACCTTCCGGCTCGAAATCGAACTGGCCAAATTGCTGGAGGAACGCGCTCATGCCCGCGGCGTCTCGCGCACCGAAGTGGTGGAGGCGGCGTTGATGTCTCTGCTGCAGTCCGATCAGGATGAACGGATGGAAGCCGCTCTGGCGAGACGGCTCGATCGTCTGTCGCGGCAATTGGATCGGCTCGAATGGCATGTGGAATTGACGAACGAAGCGATCGGCCTGTTCGTGCGCTTCTGGCTCACCAGCAATCCGCCGCTGCCTGATGCCGCGATGAAGGCGGCGCAGGCGATGGGCAAGAAGAGGTGGCACGGATTTGTGGAATCACTCTCGCGGCGCATGGAGGCGGGACCAAAGCTGCGGGATGAAGTCGAACTTGGGAAGTCCGACGCATCAATCAGCTGACCAGGGAGATCGCCCTCAGCTTCATCAACACGCCAATCCCTGTCATGCAAACTCAAAGGCGCATTACCTGAAAACTGCCGGCTTGAGAATCGGAGCGCCGGGGCTCCGTGCATCATGACTGTTGCGTGCCCCCCCCGTCGATCTGCCTCTCAAGCCTCTCTTTGTTGGGAATCAGATCGGCGATGGAGAATTGATCCAGATGCCGGGCAAATGACTCCAAAGCGCCTGTCAATACATGCCGTAACCCGCAGACTGGGGTGACAACGCAAGTGTTGGTTGCCGGGTCGAAACATTCAACGAACGTCCCTGTATCTTCCATGGTCCGGACAATGACGCCCACATTCAATTCGGCAGGCGGGAGCGCCAGCTTGAGACCGCCGCTGCGGCCCCGCACGCTTTCGACAAAACCTTCGGCGGTGAGCCGCTGAGCCACCTTCATCAGGTGGTTCTTCGAAATGCCATAGGCGCTGGCAATGTCGGCGATGGAATGATGGCCGTCTTTCACCGCCAAAAACATCAGCGTGCGCAGGGCATAATCGGTTTGAAGCGAGAGTCTCATAAAAGATGCATATCATATATTGCATTTAACCGCCAACCGCCTAAACGATGCATATGAAATACCTCTTAATCGAGTCGAGACTGTGACGGGGTCAGAGCATGTCGCGCAAGTGCGCGCTCGCAAGATGGCTGACGCGCTGGCCTGCGGGATCGATGACGCATTCATTTCCCAGCTCGTAGAGCAATTTTACGGAGCTATTCGGGCTGATGACATGCTCGGCCCGATATTTGGTGCAAAGGTCAGCGACTGGCCGCATCATCTGGCGCGGATGAAGGATTTCTGGGCCTCGATCATGCTGGAATCGGGTCGTTTCAGTGGCAATCCCATGCGCAAGCACACGGCTATCGGTGGGCTTGATGCAGAGCATTTTGCGCGGTGGCAGTCTTTATGGGACGTGACACTCACCCGGATCGCACCGAACGAGGAAGTGGCAAACCGCTTTCGCGACGCGGCGCGGCGCATTGGCGAAAGCCTGCTGACCGGCATTCTGATTGATCGCGGCGGACTGACCGCGATTCGCGCAAAGGTGCTTGCCTGATGTCTGAACCCTATGCCTCATCCCCCATCTTCGACGAGCAGACTTTGCCCGATGCGCTGCGCAACGATCATCGCACCAAAACCGGGACGTGGGGCCTGCTGCGCGTCCTGGAAGGCGAAGTCCGGCTGATCTTCACCGAGCCGCTTACGGAACACCGTGTCACGCCGGATAGTCCCGCCATCATCCCACCACAGGCGACGCACTATGTTGTCCCCGTCGGGGCAATGCGCATGCAGGTTGAGTTCTGGCGCGAACGACCTGATCTGAGCAAAGGACCGGTCAATGGATGACCTTGTTCTGGCTCGCGCTATCCATGTGATCGCGGTGTTGTTCTGGATCGGCGGCGTCGGATTTGTCACCTGGGTTGTCATGCCCGCGCTGCGGGCCAGCGAACGTCCCGTAGAGCGCCTTGCCCGGTTTCATCAGATCGAGGGACGCTTTGCATGGCAAGCGCGCATCTGGGTCACGCTGGCCGGGGCAAGCGGACTGTGGCTGATCTACCGCGCGGATATGTGGAGCCGTTTTGCCGAGATACGCTTCTGGTGGATGCATCTGATGGTGGCGTTGTGGGCCGTGTTCGCGCTGATGCTGTTCGTGCTGGAGCCCTTGGTCTTGCATCGCCGCATGGCAAGCTCAACCACACCGGAAGCTGATTTTGCGCGCATGATGCGATTGCATCAGGTGCTGAGCCTTTTGGGCGTTGTGGCCGTGTTTGGCGCGGTTGGCGGCAGTCACGGCCTTTTCTGAACTTCGGGGGGACGACCATGGAAAGCTATGGAACGACATTCAGCATTAAACGGCTTTGGACCATCCTGGTCGTTGGCATGGTCGCTATGTTCGGCGCCCTGTTGCTCTTTGGTCAGCAAATCTATCAGCAAGCACCGCCCATTCCCGAGGCAGTAAAATCCGCGAGCGGCGAAACCCTGTTTACGCGCACGGATATCGAGACCGGTCAGAATGTCTGGCAGTCAATCGGCGGCATGGAGCAAGGCTCGATCTGGGGCCATGGCAGCTATCTCGCGCCCGACTGGAGCGCGGACTGGCTGCACCGTGAGGCATCGGCTTTGCTCGCTCTGCAAAGTTCTCACCCCATTGCAGGCGCCACTCCGGCGCAGAATGAAGCGATGCACAAAGCGGCGCTGCAAGAGGAAATGCGCACCAACAGCTATGATCCGGCAACCGGGATCGTCACGGTCAGTGACACCCGCGCAGCGGCCATCAAACAAGTGCAGACGCATTTCGTCAGCCTCTACGAAGGCAATGACACCGCCGCGCTGGCGCTGCGCAAAGCCTATGCCTTCCCGGTCTACGGACAGCTGTCGCCTGAAGAGGCGCGGCAGGTTTCGGCATTCTATTTCTGGTCGGCCTGGGGCGCGACAACCAACCGCCCCGGCGACACCATAACCTATACCAGCAATTGGCCGCACGAACCGCTGGTCGGCAATGTCCCGACAACAGGCACGTTGCTGTGGAGTCTGGCCTCGGTCATTCTGCTGCTGGCAGCAGCAGGCGCTCTGATCGCCTATTATGCCAAGCAGTTTGACCTCTGGCGCAGCGACATATTGCCCGAACAGGGCATGGCGGCTTCCGATGTACTGAGCGGGGCGGTCATCACCCCGTCGATGCGCGCAACGGCCAAATACTTCTGGGTGGTCTGCGCCCTGTTCGTCACGCAGGTGCTGCTGGGCATTGTCACCGCTCATTACGCGGTTGAGGGACAGGGGCTCTATGGCCTGCCTTTCGCCGAATATTTGCCCTATACGATTACGCGCACTTGGCACACGCAGCTGGCGGTCCTGTGGATTGCCACCGCTTGGCTCGCCACCGGACTCTATGTCGCGCCAATGCTTGTCGGCCGCGATCCCAAATTTCAGCGGCTCGGGGTCAATTTCCTGTT
>JAIXYF010000276.1 GCA_027490345.1 Novosphingobium sp. | reverse complement strand
TACGAGGTCAATTCCAAGATGATCTCGGCAGTCGATGAAATGCTCCAGAACGCCAACCAGACCCTTTGAGAGAGCTTCACGCCATGATGGACTCCCCTTTCGAAACCGCTTTTCGCGCGTTTGCTGCCCCGCCGCGCGGCGATGGCAAGCCACTGGGCCTGCGCCTGCTCGCTTGCCTGCTGGTTCCGCCCGCTATTGTCCTGGCCGCGACAATGCCCGCGCATTCGGCCCATGGCCGCCCCGCGCGCCCGGCCGAAGGGTTTGCCCCCGTGCTGCCCGCAGCGCCCGCGCCGCGCGCAGCCGATGGCGCGATTTTCAACGTGGCGGCAGGCTATATCGGCCTTGTCGAAGGCCGCCGCGCCCACGCCGTGGGCGATACGCTGACGATCATCCTCACCGAACAGCTCAACGCCTCGAAGACCGCCGCTGCTAAAACCCAGAAGAACGGTGGCTTCAATGTGGTGCCGCCCACTGCCGGGCCGCTGTCATTCCTCGATCCCAATGCCCTTAAAGCTTCGGGCGGTTCGACGTTCAATGGACAGGGGAATGCCACGCAGACGAGCACGCTCGGCGGCGAGGTGTCCGTCACCATTGCCCAAGTGCGCCCCAATGGCACGGCGCTGGTCGTAGGAGAAAAGCGCTTGCTGCTGAGCCAGGGCCAAGAATGGGTGCAGCTTTCAGGTATCGTCCGCCTCGGCGATATCGATGCGGACAACCGCGTGCGCTCCACCCAAGTGGCCGATGCGCGCGTCACCTATACCGGCAACGGCGCGGTTGGCCGCGCTAGCCGCGAGGGTTGGCTCTCGAAGTTCTTCAACATGATCTCGCCGTTCTGATCATGGCGCGCTCCCCCCTCCTCCTGGCCGTACTGGCCCTGCTGGCCGCGATCGCGCTGGCTCCCGCCCCTGCCCATGCGGACCGTGTGCGCGATCTCGGCGCGTTTCAGGGCGTGCGCACCAACCAGCTCACCGGCTACGGCGTCGTCGTCGGCCTGGCGGGCACGGGTGACGACAACCTCGAATATATCACGCAGGCGATGCGCGGCGTTTCCGGCCGCCTTGGCGTGCAATTGCCGCAAGGCATTGCGCCGGGCCTCAAGAACGCGGCCGCCGTGATGATCACCGCCGATCTTCCTGCCTTTGCCAAACCCGGCCAGCGCATCGACGTAACCGTCTCGACCATCGGCAAGGCCAAGTCCTTGCGCGGCGGCGCGCTGATCATGGCCCCGCTTTATGGCGCAGACGGCCAGATCTATGCGATGGCGCAGGGCAACCTGGCCGTCGGCGGCCTCGGCGTCACGGCCAAGGATGGCAGCCAGCTCACGGTCAACGTCCCCACCGTTGGCCGGATTGCGGAAGGCGCCAGTGTGGAGCGCGCGGTCGCCACCGGGTTCGATAGCGGCGAAACGCTGCGCTGGAACCTGTTCACCGCCGATTTCCTCACCGCCAGCCGCGTGCGCGATGCGGTAAATGCCCGCTTCCCCGGCGCGGCCACGGTGGAGGACGGGATCACCCTTGCCATCCGCCTGCCCGCCGCGACTGACACCCGCGCCACAATGATGGCCTCGATCGAGATGATCGACGTCACGCCCGCCGAAACCGCAGCGCGCGTGATCGTGAACAGCCGCACCGGCACGGTCGTGATCAATTCGGCCGTGCGCCTTTCCCCGGCGGCGATCAGCCACGGCAAACTGGTGGTGAAGATCGACGAGAAAAGCCAGGTTTCCCAGCCCGGCCCGCTGAGCCGGGGGCAGACTGCCGTCACCCCCGCCAGCCAGATCAACGTGGAAGAAGGCCAGGCCCATGTCGCGCTGTTCAAGCCCGGCGCATCGCTTTCCAGCCTTGTCGATGCGCTCAACAAGCTCGGCGTCACCCCGTCCGATCTGGTCGCGATTCTTGAAGCGCTGAAACAGGCAGGGGCGCTGCGTGCCGAGATGGAGGTGATATGACCGCGCTTCTCCCCGTTTCCGCTGCCGCCAGCGCCTCCTCGGCAGCAGACCGCGCCGCGCTCAAAAAGGCCGCGCAGGGCTTTGAGGCGATCTTCGTGCGCCAGATGCTGGCTGCCGCGCGCAGCACAAGCCTGGCCGGAGACGATCCGATTTTCGGCGGTCAGGCACAGGAAACCTTCACGGCGATGCGCGATGAACGCTTTGCCGAAATCGCCGCGCAAACCGGCGCGTTCGGCCTTGCAAAGCAGCTTGAAGCGCAGCTCGCGCGGCTGCTGCCCATTACAGCAGCGGGTGCGGCAGCGGGCGGGAAGGACTGATCCGCCATGGCCTCCGATCTTCTCTCCATCGGCCTTTCGGGCGCCAAGGCCGCCCGCATCGCGCTTGATGTCACGGCGCAGAACATCGCCAACGCGGGCAATGATGGCTATGTGCGGCGCAGTGTCGGCCTCACCGAACTCGCCTCCACCGGCTATAACCAAAGCGTGCGCGATGTTTCGCTGTCGGGCGTCCGGGTGGAAAAGGTCGTGCGCAATGCCGATGCCTTCCGCCAGAGCGAAGTGCGCCGCACCGGGGCAGATACGGCGCGCGCCGATGCCGAAGTCTCAGGCCTCGGCAATATCGAGGCCGCGCTAGAGCAGTCAGGCGTCTATACCGCGATCACCGGCTTTGAATCCGCGCTGCAAAAGCTCAAGGAAGATCCGGTCGATACCTCGCTGCGCTCCTCGGTGATCGAGGCCGCGCGCACGATGAGCGCCACCTTCCAGATCGCCACGCGGGAAATGGACGCGGTGGGTAAGGGTTTGCGCTTCGAAGCAGCAGACGGCGTGACTCAGGTAAACCGCATTGCAGGCGAACTGGCGCGCACCAACTTGCGCCTGGCCCGCGCGGCGGATGCCAGTTCCGATCAGACTGCGCTGCTCGATCAGCGCGATGCCCTGCTCGCCGATCTCAGCCAGTATGGCGATATCACCACCAACCTTGCCGCCGATGGCAGCGTTGCCGTCACGCTGGGCAGCACCGCCACCAATACCCCGCTGGTCAGCGGCGGCACGGTGACGACGCTGGCCATGGCCGCAGCCGCCGATGGCACCATCAGCTTTACGCTGGACGGCGAGGCGCTTGACCTGAGCGGCGGCGCGCTGGCCGGGCAGCAGCTCGCGCTGGGCAAGCTGGATCAGCTGGGGGGCGATCTCGATGCGCTGGCCGCTACCATCGTCACCACGGTCAACGATGCCCAAGGCGCAGGCAGCGATCGCAATGGCGATCCCGGCGCAGACCTTCTCACCGGCACCACTGCCGCCACCATCGCGCTGGCCACCGGCGATCCGGCGAAGATCGCCACCGCACCCGCAGGCGCCCTGCCCGGCAACCGGGATGCCGGCAATCTCGATGCCCTGCGCAGCGCGCTGTCTACCGCCGATCCTGCCGGCAGGATGGACGCAATCCTGTTTGATATCTCGGCCAGCACCAAGGGCCGCACGATCACGCGCGATGCCCTCGCCACGATTTCCAGCGCGGCCAGAACCGCGCTTTCGGCCCAGACCGGCGTCGATCTCGATACCGAGGGCGTCAATCTCGTGCGCTTCCAGCAGGCATTCCAGGCTTCGGGCCGGGTGATGCAGGTCGCCTCCAGCCTGTTCGATTCCCTGCTCCAGATCCGGTAGCCCTTCAAAGGACGTTTGGCATGAGCATCTTTGCCACCAGCACCAGCGCCTTCTACGAGCGCTCCACGCAGAGCCTTACGGCCCTGCGCAGCCAGGCCGAAGACCTGCAGAACCAGATCAGCACCAACAGCAAGGTGACGAAATCCTCGGACAATCCGCTGGCGGCCTCGCAGCTGCGCGCGCTGGCCCGCGCCGAAGCGCTGGGCGCGATCGATACGGCCGCGGCCAACCGGGCCACCACCGATCTCAATCTCACCGACACCGCGCTCAACCAGTTTGCCAGCTATATCACCCGCGCGCAGGAACTGGCCACGCAGGCCGCCTCTGCGCTGCTGCCGGCCGCGCAGCGCGCCAGCATTGCTTCCGAACTCGGGCAGATCCATCAGGGCCTGCTCGGCCTTGCCAACGCGCGCGACAGCGCCGGCCACGCGCTGTTCGGCGGCGATAGCCCGGACGATGCCTACAGAATCAACGCCGCCACCGGTTTTGCCGAGTATATCGGCGGCACCGCTGCCGGGCAGCTTTCGCTGGGCGAAGGCCAGCCGGTGAGCCGCAGCCTGACCGGCCCGGAGTTTCTTGCGTTCAAGGATCCGGCAGGGGCCGATACCGATCTGCTGGCGGTGGTCAAATCGCTGGCTGATGCGCTGGCCACCGGCAATGCCAGCACGGCCGCCACCGCGCAGGCTGCGCTCGGTTCGCTGGCCAACGGGCTCGAAGCGGTCACTTCGGCGCAAACCGTGGTCGGCTCGCGCCTCAGCTGGATCGATTTTTCCACCGAACGCCAGCAGGCGATGAGCGAGGCCCGCGCCGTGCAGCAGGAAGACATCGGCACGCCCGAACTCGGCTCCGCGCTGGCGCGCCTGCAGCAGCTTTCCACCGTGCTCGAAGCAAGCCAAGCCAGCTTTTCCAAGCTGGCCAATCTCTCGCTCTTCGAATTCCTGCGCTGATTCAACCGGGACTACCCCTACCATGTATGCTGCCATCGGTATCGTCATTCTCCTTGTCATGGTGTTCGGGGGCTTCGCCATCACCGGCGGCGCGCTCGGCCCGGTCATGGAAGCCATTCCGCACGAAATGCTGATCATTGGCGGCGCCGCATTGGGCGCGGTCGTCACCGGCAATTCGCTTCATGAATTGAAAGCGCTCGGCGGCGGCTTCGGCAAGGTGTTCAAAGGGCCCAGGCATAACAAGCAGGATCACGTCGACGCCATCGTGCTGTGCACGCGGCTG
>JAIXYF010000055.1 GCA_027490345.1 Novosphingobium sp. | reverse complement strand
TCGCCTCGACCGCGCGCCTCGATGCCTCGGCCACCGGTTATGGCAAGGATGACACCCGCGCCGCCACCGGCGGCGCCGTCGAGATCGGCACCGCCGGAACCGGCAGCATCACCATTGCCAATGGCGCCGTCATCGACGTCAAGGCCGATCGCCCCGGCGCCCGGCTTGTGCCGCAGATCCGCAAGGACCCCAACACGTTGGTCGACCGCCTGACCTATAATTATGCCCAGTCGGACACCGGCGGCACCGTCAATCTGCGGGCTCCGGTGATCATCAACGGCAGCGGCGACGAGACGGTCAACATCTCTTACCAGGGCAGCATCGAGGGCGCCCGCGAGATTTCGGTCGAAGGCTATAAGATCTATGATCTGAAGCTGATGGCCGGCAGCGCCAC
Organism: Novosphingobium sp.; assembly: GCA_027490345.1. Lineage (GTDB taxonomy): Bacteria > Pseudomonadota > Alphaproteobacteria > Sphingomonadales > Sphingomonadaceae > Novosphingobium. Next base: position 2,182 of record JAIXYF010000055.1, on the reverse strand, counting down.
CTGCGCGGTGGCCGCCGACGTCTGCATCAACAGCGCCGGCCAGGCGGTCATCGACCTCAATGCCACGCCGGGCAGCAACCGCTTTGCCGACATCGGCATCGGCGGCATCCCGTATTTCGTGCGCGGCTTCGACCTGTCGGCATCGGCAGCCGGGCTTGGCAGCCTTGTCGGCGCCAGCAATTTCGTTGCAAAGCCGGGCATCCAGCTCGAATACACCGGCGATATCGTGCTGGCCTCCAACTGGAACCTGGGCGCCGGCGAGGTTGACGTCGCCGCGGCGGGCGCGCTGTTGGTCGATTCACCGCAGCTGCCGGGCAAGAAATATATCCCGCAGCAGAATCAGGCCGAAATCTTCAATAATTACACGGATTTCGTCTATCGCGTCGGCGGCAAGGCCAGCGGCGCTGCCGGCGTCCTGACGCTCAGGGCCGGCGGTGATCTCAACATCCAGGGCTCGATCACCGACGGCTTCTTCACCTTCGCCGATCAGACCGACGCCGATTTCCTGAGCTTCCAGCTCGGCGGCGGCGAACGCAATTACCAGCCGGCACTCAACCTGATCTGCGGTGCCGACAACACCTGCTCCAACCTGTTCAACGAATATTTCTACTACCCCGGCCTCACGGTATCGCCGATTCCCAACAGCGACGCCGCGACGATCACCATCCAGTCGCTGCAACGCGGCCAGGACTCGGCCCAGCTGTTCGGTCCTGCGCAGGCGCCTTATATCGCCGCGGGCAACCGGCCTGGCGCACTCGGCACGGGAACCGACGGCGCCGGGGATCCCATCGGCAGCGCCGCACTGATGCCGCTGCTCACCGACGGCAGCGCAGCCCGGTCGTTCAGCTTGCGCCTCATTGGCGGTGCGGCAGCCCCCGGCGCCTCGAGCCTTGCCGTGACGGCCGATCCGATGACGGTGGCGCCGGCTTCGGCCGGCGAGGTCGTGGTCTCAGGCACCAAGACCTATCGCGCCGTGCCGACCCGTCCGCCGCAGGTGTGGAGCGGCCGGCTGCAATTCTCGGTCTTCGATTCGAGCCTCGGCCCTCGCATCAACGCCTTCCCGGAAAACATCTTCACGGCGATTTCCGAAGGCGGCGGCGAACTGTCGCCCAACGCCTATACCAAGCTGCTGCTCAGCAACGCCAATGCCACGAACCGCAACTGGTTCGTCAATGCCGCCAAGCAATGGTTTGCCGACAACAATATTCCCGACCAGGATTACCAATTCTTCGGTCCGGCAGCCAACCCGACCTCGCTGGCGTCGAGCGCCGGATTGTTCAGCCGCCTGTTCGAAGGCATCGGCACCGAATTCGTCGATCAGCTCTATTCGGCCGATCCGGCGCGTCCGGTCTATCCCAACCCGACAATCCGCCCGCCGGATTTCCTCGACAATCCCAATATCGACGTCCGCACGCTCGTCCGCACCGGCACCGGTTCGATCGAGGTGGCGGCGGCCGGCAATGTCGACCTGACCAACGGCAATGCGATCTTCCGCAACAGCCAGAACCGCACGTCCAACACCGCCTCGGCGGCGCAGGTCGGCGGCACTGCGATCTACACCGCCGGCCATATCGTCACCGCCACCGAGGTCCAGGCCACGACCGTCAACACCGGCACCACGCTGACGCTCAACGCCGCCTATGTTCCGGCACCGCAAGGCGATGATTTCCTGCCCAATCTTCAGGGCGTCCTCAACAACCAGCCGGTCTATGCGACGGGTGGCGGCTCGATCACCATCCGTTCGGGCGCCGATGTCCTCGCCCGCCGGGACATCTGGTCGGAACAGTTCCGCAATCCGTTCACCGGCTCCACACCAACCTTCGACAACACCGGGACCAATACCCAGCTGTGGCGCGTGACGACGGGCGGCAATTCGCTGACGCAGTATAATGCCCGGATCAATCCGCAGCTCTTCTCGACCGGCGTCGGGGCGCTCGGCGGCGGCTCGGTCAGCGTTGAAGCCGCCGGCAACATCTCGCAGCTGACGGTCGTTGCCGACACCAGCCTGGCCACCGCAAATGTGCTCGGCAGCGACGGAACGCTGCTCGCGGAAGCCGCCGCGATCATCAGTTACGGCGGCGGCGATGTGCGGCTCAAGGCGGGCGGCAATCTGCTCGGCGGCCAGATCGATGTCACCTCGGGCCAGGGCGACATCGTGGTCGGCGGCGCCATCGCCAGCGCC
>JAIXYF010000432.1 GCA_027490345.1 Novosphingobium sp. | reverse complement strand
ATGTGTATGAGGCGCTGGATGTTCTGGGAGTGGACCGGATCGACCATGGCAACCGGGCGCTGGAAGACGCGGTGCTGGTAGCCCGATTGGCGGCCGAGGGGATGACGCTGACGGTCTGTCCGCTTTCGAACCTGAAACTGTGCGTGGTGGACGACCTGGCGGCGCATCCGCTGGACCGGATGCTGGCAGCCGGGCTGAAAGCGACGGTCAATTCGGATGATCCGGCCTATTTTGGCGGCTATGTCCTCGACAACTACCGGACGGTGGCGCAGGCGCGGGGGCTTGGCCGGGAGGATATAGTGCAATTGGCGAGGAACAGCTTCACCGGCTCGTTCCTGCCGCCGGAGGTGGCGGCGCGGCATCTGGCGGCGATTGAAGCGCTGGTCGGCGCTTAGCTTGGCATTTAACTCTGCGCTTGCGCCCGTGCGGCCACGCGGTCCAGTGAGCGATCAACGCCCCATGATTTCGAGACAAGCCATGCTTCGCCAGACACTCGCCCTGCTATTGCTGTCCACCGCGCTGCCCGCCATGGCCGCGCTCGCGCCTTTGGCGGCGGCGGAGCAGACATCGCGCAGCTTTACCGGCGCGGACTTGTTCGGCCTGGAAATGGCCAGCAGCCCGCAGATCAGCCCGGACGGCACGCGGATCGCCTATGTGCGCAAATCGGGCGACGTGATGGCTGACCGGATGCGCAGCGCGATCTGGATCGTGGATGTGAAAAGCGGCGAGCAGGTGCCGCTTGCAGGACCGGGTGCGGGTTCGCAGTCCTCCCCTGTATGGTCGCCCGATGGCCAGCGGCTGGCCTATGTCGGGGCAGAGGAGGGCGGCGCGCCGCAGCTTACTGTGCGCTGGATGAACAGCGGGGCGACGGCGCGGATCACCGGGCTGCCGGATGCGCCATCGAGCATCGTCTGGTCTCCTGATGGCCGGCAGATTGCTTATGTCATGCGGGTGCCGGGCGAACCGCTGAAGCTGGGCACGCCGCCGCCCAAGCCCGAAGGCGCGAAATGGGCCGAGCCGCTGGAAGTGATCGACCGCGTGACCTACCGCGCCGATGGCGGCGGCATGATCAAGCCGGGCTTCGATCAGGCCTTCGTTGTGTCTGCCGACGGCGGGGCGCCGCGCCAGCTGACCTTCGGCAAGTTTGATGTGGCCGGGCCGCTTTCGTTTGCGCCTGACGGGCGCACGCTGGTGTTTTCCTCCAATCGCCGTGCAGACTGGGAGCACGAGCCCAACGACAGCGAGGTCTGGGCGCTCGATCTGGCCAGCGGCGCGCTGACTCAGCTGACCAAGCGCTATGGGCCGGACCAGAACGCGCTGGTTTCGCCCGATGGCAGCAGAATTGCGTTTCTGGGTTTTGACGATGCGCACAAGAGCTACGAGCCTTCCCAGCTTTACGTGATGGACCGCGATGGATCGAACGTGCGGTCCCTCACCGCCGCGCTCGATCGCAGCATCGATGATTTGCAGTGGGCCGCAGACGGGCGCGCGCTCTACGTGGTCTATGACGATCAGGCCGTGCGCAAGGTGGCGCGGATCGACCTTGCCGGAAAGCGGTATTTGGTGGCCGAAGGGCTGGCCGGTAGCGGGCTTGACCGGCCCTATACCGGCGGCACCTTCAGCGTCTCCAACGGCGGGACCGTGGCCTATACCAGCGATGCCAGCGGCGGCCAGCGCCCGGCAGACCTGTTTGTTAGCCAGAAGCAGACGACGCGGCAATTGACGCGGCTCAATGCCGCGCTAGCGGCGGGCAAGGCCATGGGCCGCATCGAGCCGCTGGACGTGACGGCGAGCGACGGGCGCAAGATCGGCGCATGGCTGGTGCTGCCGCCGGGCTATCAGGCGGGCAAGCGGCTGCCGCTGATCCTCGAAATCCACGGCGGGCCGCACACCGCCTATGGGCCGGTCTTTTCCTCGGATGATCAGCTCTATGCCGCGCATGGCTACGCCGTGCTCTATACCAATCCTCGCGGGTCAACGTCGTATGGCAGCGAATTTGCCAACCTGATCGACAAGAACTACCCGAGCGACGACTACGGCGACTTGATGAGCGCGGTGGATGCCGCGATTGCCAAGGGCGTGGCCGATCCCGACAATCTGTTCGTCACGGGTGGTTCGGGCGGCGGGGTGCTGACCAGCTGGATCGTGGGCAAGACCGACCGCTTCAAGGCGGCAGCGACGCAGAAACCGGTGATCAACTGGATCAGCGAAGCGCTGACGATGGACGGCACGGGCTTCACTTCGCGCTACTGGTTCAGCAAGCAGCCGTGGGAAGATCCGATGAGCTACTGGAACCGCTCGCCGCTTTCGCTGGTGGGCCATGTGAAGACGCCGACGCTGGTGGTGGTGGGCAGCGAAGACTTCCGCACGCCGGTGAGCGAATCCGAGCAATATTATGCGGCGCTGCAGATCCGGGGTGTGCCGACTGCGCTGGTCAAAGTGCCGGGTGCCAGCCACGGCGGGTTCACCGCGCGGCCCTCGCAATCGGCGGCCAAGGCTTCGGCGATCCTGGCGTGGTTCGACAAGTACCGGACCGGTGCGGGCAAGGCGGAGTAGGACGCGAATGGTCTGGCGGGTTCTTGTTTCGCTGGCGCTGCTGCTGGGGTCAATTTCCCCGGCCTTGGCTGCATCCGCCGGGGCCAGGCGGCTGGTGATCATCGATGACGAGGGCTTCGCGATCCCGCATCTGATGTTGCTGGAAGACCCGCGCACCCAAGTGCTGGGGATCACCACAGTTTCGGGCAATGTCTGGGCCAACCGCGCGACCGCGATGGTGCTGCGCGGGCTTGAGCTGATCGGCAGGACCGACGTGCCAGTGGCCGAGGGCGCGACCTTTCCGCTGCTCAACAGCGAGGCACGCACCGAGCGCTGGGAAGCGCTTTTCGGCAAGCTGGTGTGGAAAGGCGCGTTCATGAAGCGCTGGGCCGAGCCAACGGCACAGAGCACGCCGCCTTATCACGGCCCGTTCGATCCGGTGGACCTGCCCTGGGGCAATCCGCAAGGCAAAGCGCTGGACGAGCCGGCAGCGCAATTCCTCATTCGCATGGTACGCGCGCATCCACATCAGGTGACGATCATCGCCTGCGGGCCGCTCACCAATCTGGCGCTGGCGCAGCGGCTCGATCCGCAATTCGCCGGACTGGTCAAGGAGGTGGTGATCATGGGCGGCAGCCTTGCGCCGCGGCAGGTGCTGGAGGGCAAGTCTGCT